>JAISZV010000099.1 GCA_031284475.1 Proteiniphilum sp.
GCTCTTCCGATCTCTGTGGGGTACGGCCAATGTCTTCGGCCACAAACGCTATATGAACGGTGCGGCCACCAACCCCAACTTCGAGAGTGTGGCTTATGCCGCTACCCAAATCAAGAATGCGTTGGACGCCACCATAGAATTGGGAGGCGAGAACTACGTATTCTGGGGTGGACGCGAAGGTTATATGAGTCTGCTGAACACCGATATGAAACGTGAAAAAGAGCATCTGGCCGTGATGCTGGCCAAAGCGCGTGACTACGCCAGGACAAAGGGTTTCAAAGGTACTTTCTTCATCGAGCCGAAGCCAATGGAACCGACCAAACATCAATATGATTATGACGCTGAAACCGTGATCGGTTTCCTTCGTGCCCATAACCTCGACAAAGACTTTAAACTGAACATCGAAGTAAATCACGCTACGTTGGCAGGCCATACGTTTGAACACGACCTGCAGTGCGCGGCAGATGCCGGTTTGCTGGGATCTATCGACGCCAACCGGGGGGATTATCAGAACGGATGGGATACCGACCAGTTTCCTGTGGATGTGTACGAACTGACACAAGCCATGCTTGTTATCCTGCAAAGCGGAGGATTACAAGGGGGGGGAACAAATTTCGACGCCAAAACCCGCCGGAACTCTACTGACCTGGAAGATATTTTCATCGCACATATTGCCGGTATGGATGCTTTTGCACGCGCCCTGGAATCAGCGGCGGCAATCCTTGAGGAATCGCCTTATACCAAAATGCGGAAAGAGAGATATGCCTCTTTCGATAGTGGTAAAGGAAAAAAATTTGAGGAAGGAAATCTTTCCCTGGAAGACCTGCGTGAATACGCACTGAGTTTGGGCAAAGAGCCTGAACAAGTCAGCGGCAAACAGGAGTTATACGAAGCAATTGTGAATATGTATATATAGAACATGACAAACCAATATAATAAGCCTTACCTGTTCGGTATCACATTGGTTGCTACCCTGGGCGGATTGCTCTTCGGATATGATACGGCCGTTATTTCGGGAGCGGAAAAATCTATTGAAGCTTATCTTATCAAGCCGCTGGGATTGAGCTCCCTTATACACGGGGCGACGGTATCAAGCGCATTGATCGGGTGTATAATAGGAGGCATTCTGTCGGGACTGCTCTCTAATCGCCTGGGACGCAAAAGAACATTGTTGTTCGCTTCGATACTGTTCTTCGTTTCCGCCCTGGGATCAGGTTATCCTGAGGCATTTTTCTTTTCCGGGGGTGAACCCTCTATAAGATTATTGCTGATGTTTAACTTTTATCGTGTAATAGGCGGTATCGGCGTCGGGCTAGCGTCGGCGGTCTCTCCTATGTATATCAGCGAGATGGCGCCGGCCGGTATCCGCGGACAGTTGGTTTCATTCAATCAGTTTGCCATTATCCTGGGAATGTTGGTGGTTTATTTTGTGAACTGGTGGATTGCCAGCGGGAAAACCATTGAATGGATAAATGCCATAGGATGGCGTTATATGTTCGCTTCTGAGGCAGTTCCCGCGGCTATGTTCGGTATCTTACTGCTGCTGGTTCCCGAGACGCCCCGGTTCCTCGTGTTATCCAATCAGGATGAAAAAGCTTTATCGGTACTGAAAAAGATCAATATTGGAAGGTCGCAAGCACAAACAATTTTTCATGAGATAAAGCAGTCCGTAGGACAGGTAACCGAACGAGCAAATCTCTTTTCTTATGGGAAAACCGTGATAATTATCGGTATCCTGTTGTCGGTTTTCCAACAATTTGTAGGAATCAATGTAGCTCTCTACTACGCTCCGCGCATTTTTGAGAGTATGGGAGCCGCCAAAGACGCCTCTATGCTACAGACTATTATAATGGGATTTGTGAACGTTGTATTTACGGTTGTGGCCATTCTTTCGGTTGACAAATGGGGTAGAAAGCCGCTGCTTATTACCGGATCGACAGGGATGGCAATAGGTATGTTCGCTATATCGGCATTGGCGTTCAACAATATTATAGGTATCGGCACGTTGGTATTTATTATCATTTACACTGCCTCTTTTATGATGTCGTGGGGGCCTATTTGCTGGGTGTTGATATCAGAAATCTTTCCCAACAAAATCCGGGGACAGGCTGTAGCGATATCCGTAGCCTTTCAGTGGTTCGCCAATTACTTGATCTCCTCCACCTATCCCGCCATGATGGAATTTAGCAGCAGCATGACCTACGGTTTCTACGGGCTTATGGCTATCATATCAGCCTTATTCGTATGGAAGATGGTACCTGAAACCAAAGGCAAATCGTTGGAAGAGATGGAGAAACTGTGGAAGCGATGAAGTTTCTGTTATTCGATCACTACTACTACCATATCCATTACATTCGTTCGTGTGTTTCCGGTGATAATATGGCCGCCGGCTTGTTGGAAAAAGTGGTAAGAATTAGAATTTTGGAGAAAAACCTGGGGATCGATATTTTTCTTTGCCGCATTAGCTTTCGTTTCATTATCAACAACGGCTCCTGCGGCATCGGTCGGTCCATCTGTACCGTCTGTTCCTGCGCATAAGATGGCGACATGTTTTCCGTGATCAATTTTAGTAGATAAGTACAATGCCAGATGTTGATTGCGTCCGCCCAACCCATTTCCCGAAACTTTTACAGTCGGTTCACCCCCAAAAAGCAGGCAAACCGATTTTTTACCGGTAGGCCGTTGGTAATTTTCTATTGTTTTCAGGATAAAACCGGCTACGTCCGTATAATCTCCCTTTAACTTGTCGGTAACGATATGGGTTTCAAAGCCAAGCTCATGTGCTTTACGCGACGCGCCTTCAAGCGCTAATAAGTTATTCCCGATTATATGATTTTGGACATTTTTGAAAATAACATCGTCCGGCTTGGGCGTATCGGGAATTAAACCGGTCAATCCTTTTTTCAAATGGTTCAGCATGGGAAGCGGGAAAGAATTTTCCAGCGAATATTTTTCGATGACGGCCCATGCGTCGGCAAACGTGCCGGAGTCTCCAAAAGTAGGGCCGGAAGCGATAACGTCGAACCGATCATCGGTAACATCCGATAAAATCAGGCAAACCGTTGTTGCCGGATAAAGCGTTTTGGCAAGTTGTCCGCCTTTTATGTCCGAAAGATGTTTGCGTACGGTATTTATTTCGGCAATATCGGCACCGCATTTTACCAGCAATTCATTTACCTGTTTCAGGTCATCGAGTGTGGTTCCTTCCGGGAGATCCGCCATCAGGGCTGATGCGCCGCCCGATATAAGGCATACCACCAAATCATCTTCAACGGCTTGGCGGGCAATATCAAGCATTTCTCGTGTCCCTTTCACACCTTCGGCGTCCGGTATCGGATGTCCTGCTTCGGTAAGTTTCAGGTATTTTAAATTTGTTTCGTGCCCATATTTGGTAACGACGTGCCCTCCTGTTATTTTGTCGCCTAAAATTCGTTCGGTTTCTTTAGCCATTAAAGCGGCTGCTTTTCCGGCTGCCAAAATATAAATATGCTTGAATCGGGATAACGGGTATGATTTACCGGCAATTTGCAGTACATCGCCGCTCCGTTTTATTCGTGTTCGGATCAATTTTTCAGGCAAAACACTTTCAATTCCGGCAAGAAATATTTCTTCGGCTTTTTTTCTCATCCTTATTTTATCACAATATAAAAAATGAAGTCAGCCATACACCGAGGAATGTAACGGTTCCCATCACGATAGTGGCCGTGGAATAGACCTTTAACGTGGTATTAGAGCTGATTCCGGAAAACCGGGAAATCGCCCAAAAATAAGAATCATTGGCGTGAGACACCATCATTGAGCCTGCACCCATCGAAATCATTGCCAGAAGTTTTCCGGGTTCGGAATCCAGGCCCAGTACAGGC
>JAISZV010000169.1 GCA_031284475.1 Proteiniphilum sp.
GGCGCCAACCAACCTGCCACCGGCTCTCCGGCCCCGTCAGACCAGAGTACCTCGTTTCCCCGATAATTTAAATCATAGTATCTTTGTGGTTAAAAATTCTTCCTGGACATGTCTGACACCGTGCCTGAAGGCGGTCGTTGACAATCGTTGGCATTTTTTTGAAATTTTTGTTGACAAGAATAAAATTCTGTGGTATTCTCTAATTGTGTGCGGGCACAGTATGATTAAACCAACAATTAAGGCAATTGCCGAAAAAGCGGGAGTTTCACGAGGAACCGTTGACCGGGTACTGCACGGCAGGCCCAATGTCAAATTCCAAAAACGCGAAAAGGTTCTGGAATTACTCAAGGAATTCGACTTTACGCCAAATCCGGCAGCACGGGCCTTGGCGCTTAAAGTGAAAAATATGAAGATAGCGGCTCTTTTGCCCTGTTGGACCGGTACTTTTGAGGAAGAAGTGGTAAAAGGTATTGAAGCAGCTCGGAAAGAGCTTCAAAACTACCACATTGAGGTTCTCGTTGAACGCTGCCGGACCGATAGGCCCCAGGAATGCATCGAAAAATTGGACAAACTCATGGCAAGCGGGATACATGGTCTGGCAATTTGCGCTCAGGATGCCGTTTCTATACGGGAAAAACTCTATGGGGTCGTACAAAAGGGAATACCTGTGGTGACCCTGAATTCCGACATTCCCGAATCGGGCCGGTTGTGTTTTGTGGGACAGGATATCAGCAAAGAAGGACGGATAGGCGGGGAAATCATCGCGAAGTTGTTACCGGAAGACGCTCATACCCTGGTTGTATGCGGAAATCTGGAGTTTTACGGCCACCGGAGCAGGGTGGACGGATTTCGCGCCAAATACAACGAGCTTGGATTCCCGCCTGAAAGTTATACTGTTATCGAAACCTATAATGATTACAGGCTTACTTTTGAAAAAGTCACCCGATGTTTGGCCGTAAATCCGCAGATTAAAGGGATTTATATGGCCAACGAGAGTGTGGCAGGCTGTGTGGATGCTGTAAAACAGGCGAATATCCGCATTAGAGTGGTATGCCACGACCTTTCCGCTGTAACAGCCCGGTTTTTGCAGGATCGTATGGTTGATTTTGTGATTGAGCAGGATATGCGCCGTCAGGGTTTTTTACCCTTCAAGATAATTTCAGAATTTTTGATAGAAGGAAATATGCCAAAAGAAGCGATTAATTATTCCCGAATACACATTGTTGGGGTTGAAAACATGGATTGAATTTCCCGTGATAAACAGGAAAGAGATATTTTATATATAAAACTGTGCACGAGCACAGTTTTAGGAGAAGGATCATGCATGATGATTACGTAGTGTGGATGGATGGTATCACCGTCATGTTCCCCGGTGTTGTTGCCCTTGACAAAGTCCATTTTGATGTTGTTTCCGGCGAGGTACACGCACTTCTGGGGGAAAATGGCGCCGGCAAATCAACGATCATGAAGGTACTTGCCGGTGTGAATACCGTCTACGACGGCAAAATTTTCTTCACGGGGCAGGAGATCACTGTGCATAGCGTCCACGAACAGCGAAAACGGGGCGTCAGTATTATCTTCCAGGAAATGAATCTGCTCAAAAACCTGACGGTGGCGGAAAATATTTTTCTGGGCCGGCAGCCGGTGGACGCTGCGGGAAGTATTGACTGGAAGAAGATGTTCCGGAACGCCCGTGCTCTGCTTGATTCCATTGATTCGGACATATCCGAAAAAGCGCCGGTCTCATCGCTGACCATCGGGCAGATGCAAATGATCGAAATCGCCAAGGCTCTTTCATTCAAAAGCGAAGTTATCATTATGGACGAACCGACATCGGCCCTGACCGAAAAAGAAGTGGACAGCCTTTTTAAGATCATCGCTAAATTGAAATCGGAAAAATTCGCGGTTATTTATATTTCCCACCGGCTTGAAGAAATTTTTAAAATCGGCGACAGGGTAACAGTTTTCCGTGACGGGAAATATATCGCCACCGAAAAAATTAAAAACACGAGCATAGATGATCTTGTCAAGCTCATGGTCGGCAGGGATCTTTCGGAGCAGTATCCAAAAGTAAGCTGTATACCGGGAGAAACGGCGCTGGAAGTACGGAACCTTAAACAGGGTATGCGGGTTAAGGATGTTTCTTTTTATGTGCGGAACGGGGAAATTACCGGATTTTACGGCCTTATGGGTTCCGGCCGGACCGAAACCATGCGGGCAGTTTTCGGCGCTGATAAATTTGATTCCGGTGAAATTTTGATACGGGGCAAGCCTGTACAAATACGGAATTGTAAAGACGCGACAAACAGGGGCATGGCCCTGCTTACCGAAGACAGGAAAAACCAGGGTCTGATACTGCCGTTTTCGGTCAAAGACAATATTGTTCTTGCGAACCTGAATAACATCATGCATTACTTTGGCCTGAGCGCAACAAAAGAAGATATGGTATGCGGACGGTTTTCCGAATCAATGCACATCAAAACGCCGTCTTTAAAACAAAAAGTAAAAAACCTTTCCGGCGGTAATCAGCAAAAAGTTGTTATCGCCAAATGGCTGAACCGCGATGCCGACATCATCATTTTTGACGAGCCGACCAGGGGTATTGACGTGGGTGCGAAAGTCGAAATCTACAAAGTCATGAACAGAATGAAGGAAAAGGGTAAGGCGATCATTATGGTTTCATCGGAACTGCCCGAAACCCTCGGCGTCGCGGATCGCATTTATGTAATGCACGAAGGAAAAATCACGAAATGCTTCGATGAGACAAAAGGTCTCACAGAAAATGACATCATGAAATACGCCGCCGGCCTTGAAAGCGGTGTGTAAGCATTGAGGAGGATAAAAGATATGGATCTGAAAAAACTAAAATCGGTCAATTTTACGAATATGACCCCGGTTATTGTACTACTTGTTTTATGCATTATAATGGCCATCCTGTCGCCGGTATTTTTAACTTACCCGAATCTTGTAAACATTTTACAACAGATAACGGTAAACGCCGTTATCGCTCTGGGCATGAGCGTGGTCATTTTTACCGGTGGTATCGACCTTTCCGTCGGTTCCACACTGGCTTTCAGCGGAATTATACTCGGCCAGCTGATCGTAAACAACGGGATACATCCCGCCCTAGCCTGCCTGTGCGCCGTATCTATCGGGGCCGCGTCCGGCCTTGTCAACGGGATTCTCATTTCACATTTTAAGTTACAGCCCATGATAG
>JAISZV010000183.1 GCA_031284475.1 Proteiniphilum sp.
ATGAGCGGTCAGGAAACCCGTAACAAACTGACCGACTACTGGAAAGAATCAGGCGTGAAAGAAGGCATGGAATTTGCCACGCTCACCAATATCATTCATCGTGAATGGACAGGATTAACGGTAAAAGAACACAAAGCGTTGAAGAACCTGAAAACGCAAAACCTGCGCGACCACATGTCGGAAGCTGAATTGATTTTTACGGCATTAGCCGAACTTTCTACCCGGCAAATCGCCGAAAGCGAAGCGGCAAAAGGTTTCACGGAAAACGCTCAGGCAAGTAAAAAAGGCGGAAGAATCGCCAAAAATGCGCGTAAAGAACTGGAATCCAAAACAGGAAAATCGGTTGTTACCGGCAAAAACTTTTTACCGCCGGCAAAAAACAAGAAGAGTTTAAAAGAATAATGGCATACCTGTTACATTTACTCATATTAGTCGGCATTTATGTAATGCTTGCGCAAAGTTTAAATCTTTCGGCGGGTTTCGGCGGGATGATTTCGCTGGCGCACGCTGGGTTTTAGAGCGTTGGCGCATATACCGCCGCTTGCTTGCCGTCAATTTTCAAGGTTCGTTTTTGCTTGTCTTGCCTGCCGCCATGCTGTTGAGCGGATTATTGGCTTTGATTGTGTCCTCCATTGCTTTACGTACAATCGACGATTATTTTATTATCTGCACACTGGGCATTAAAAAAATCTTTATGTCCATCATGCCGTTTTATTCGGATTCCTGTATCTTTTTGGCGTTACTCCCGTTCGTTTTTTGAAAAATTGCGTAAAAAAGGAAGGATTGGCAAAATTCAGTTCATCCGATATTTGCAGAATAGTCATACCGGTTGTGGTAAGCAAAATACGGGCATTGATCATGATATGATGGTCGATACACTCTTTGGCCGTAAATCCGCTGACCTCTTTACATACCGCCGATA
The DNA here is from genome assembly GCA_031284475.1 of Proteiniphilum sp. Taxonomy (GTDB): domain Bacteria; phylum Bacteroidota; class Bacteroidia; order Bacteroidales; family Dysgonomonadaceae; genus Proteiniphilum. The sequence goes on from JAISZV010000183.1 coordinate 923, forward strand.
AATACCGGGAGGTAACGCATAGTTGTTTTGCGTAAAATTCAATATCCCGCTGTTCCCGGTAATTTTTCGCTATCAGTTGTATAAATCCAAAATACAATGTCTGTTTCCGGGAATAGGGTTGTTGGTGCAACGGCTCTTTTTTTCTGTAGATGCCTATCACCTCGTAAATAATGGCATATCCCAGGTTTCTTGAAATCTCTTTCCGGCAGGGATGGTCTTCTCTGGCGTCGTGTTCTTTCAGAAATTCACACATTTTAATCAGCTCTTTTTGTTCTTTCTCTTTCAATGAAATACAGGGATTATCTTTTATGAACAGGTAGACCGGAGTTCTGGAGGGGATAGGAATCTCGGAATTGATCAAAAAATCGGGAGTGCATGCCAGGGTATATCCTTTAAAATCGGGGCTTTTTCTTCTTATATACAGGATGTCGTTGGGAAAGATCACGCACATATCTCCTTTTTGCACATGGTAACCCTGGGCGCCGATAACAATTTCGCCCTCCCCTTCCAGGCAAATGCACAAGCCTGCTGCGTCTACAACCCGGGGAAACTGTTCCACCCCAAGCATATCGTTCTCGCTTCCTTTCAGTACAAAACTACCGAAAAAAACGTCGTCTTCCATAAAAGAAAGGCGTTCAAATGTATTCTTTTTTGATTGGCTATTTGGCATAACTTTTTTAAATTATATCCCAAAAATAAATATTATCTACACAGAAAACGATCAAATTAAGCCAATATTTCCGTATTTGAACATTTTTGTTGAAAGAACGGACATATTTTTACGGAATCTAACCCCTATCTTTGTGGGCGCTCCCCAAAAAAACTGTGACAAATTAAACGATAAAATGAGAAAGATCATAATTGTGTTTTTATGTGGATTGTTCCTGGTTGCGGGATGCATGCAGGAAAAAGAGCAGAAAGAGGTTATAAAAACGGTGAAAGTAGATACGGCTGTAACCTACGGCGAAAAGATGACCGTTTCTTTTCCCGGCAGGGTAAAAGCGGCGTCGGAAATCGATCTGGCCTTCCGCATAAGCGGGCCAATCGTAAAAATCAACGTAACGGAAGGGCAATTTGTACGTAAGGATCAGGCGCTGGCGGAGATGGATTCGCGCGATTATGCCGTACAGCTTTCGGCTACGGAAGCGGAATATAAACAGGTAAAGGCCGAAGCGGAGCGCATCATCCTGTTATATGAAAAGCAAAGCGTATCGGAAAATGATTATGACAAGGCCGTATCGGGGCTACAACAGATCACGGCCAAATACAACGCCCATCAGAATGCAATGTCTGATACCAAACTGAGGGCGCCTTTCGACGGTTATATCCAAAAGCGTTATTTTGATAAAAACGAAACGATCAGCGCCGGGACGCCTGTTTTTTCAATGATCAGTGCGGAAACGCCGGAAGTGGAGATCAACATCCCTGCCGGGGAATTTATCCGGCGCGACCGATTTGAGGCATACAGTTGTTATTTTGAACTCTACCCCAACCATACTTTCCCGCTGGAGCTGATCTCCATTAACCGGAAAGCGAACCTGAACCAGCTTTATACCGTTCGTTTCAGGTTGAAAGAAGGATATACTTCACAAATGCCTTCGCCGGGCATGTCAACCATGGTCACGATTCAATTCAAATCGGAGAACACGGCCATGGTTTCCATTCCTCTTACGGCTGTGTTTGAAATTGACCATAAACCCACCGTATGGGTGTATGATGAAGCGCAGCAAAAGATCAATGCGCGGAATATCCGCATATCCGAAATATTGACCGACGGCCGCCTTATCGTTTCCGAAGGATTAAAAGCCGGCGAACTGGTTATTTCGGCGGGAGTCCGCCGTTTGTCGGATAACGAAAAAGTGAAACTGCTACCCGAAGCTACTACAACAAATGTGGGAGGTTTACTATGAATGATGCAGGAAATTGGGCATTGGGTAACCGCAAATTGGCCTATTTTCTGGTAGCCGTATTGATGGCCGGCGGAATATTCGCCTATCGCAATATGAGTAAGCTGGAAGACCCGGAACTGAAAGTAAAACAAGCTACCGTTATCACGCTTTACCCCGGCGCTTCGGCGCATCAAACGGAGTTGGAAGTAACCGATCCGTTAGAGAAAAGCATCCGCTCGATGAAAGGGATAGACAATGTGTACAGCCGCTCGATGAACGATATATCAATGATCACGGTCGGCTTATCTACATTGGTGCAGAACGATGAAGTAGAGCAGTACTGGGATATGCTCCGGCGCAAAGTAAGCGACGTGCAGGCCGGCCTGCCCGAAGGCGCGTCTGCATCCATCGTGATGGACGATTTAGGCGATGTATATGGAATGGTGTATGGACTTACCTTTGAAGGATATTCATACGAAGAAGCGGGAAAATATGCGGAACTGATAAAAAAAGAGATACTGAAAATAGACGGGATATCCAACGTAACCATCTACGGAAAGCGGGAAACATGCATCGATATAGCGCTTTATGAGGATAAACTGGCAAATCTGGGCGTACACCCCGCCGAGGCGCTCGCTACCCTGCACGGGCAGAACCGGACTACATATTCCGGCTACTACGAAAGCGGTAACAACAGGATACGGACGTCGGTAAACGACAGGTACCGCACGGTGGAAGATATAGGGAACCTTTTGCTACAAGGGCATGAAAACGACCAGTTACGCCTGCGTGATATTGCCCGTATAACCGAAAGCTATGAAAACCCTGTCCGTAACGAGTTGAGATATGACAAAAAACAAGCGTTAGGAATTTCCGTTTCGGCCCTAAGCGAAACAGACATTACCAAAATCGGGAAGCAGATGGACAGGCTGATGGAAACACTGGAAGAAGAGCGCCTGCCCGCAGGGATGGAGATAAACAAAGTATTTTTCCAGCCCGAAAGGGTCAACACCGCATTGAGTGCATTTATCGTCAACCTGATTGAATCGGTGCTTATTGTGGTGATCCTGTTGATCTTCTCGATGGGATTCCGCAGTGGGTTTATTCTCGGCCTGAGCCTGATTGTTACCGTATTCGGTTCGCTGATGATACTGGAGATATTCAACGGAACCCTACAGCGCGTTTCGTTGGCTTCATTCGTATTGGCAATGGGGATGCTGGTGGATAACGCCATTGTTATTCTCGACGGCATTCAGATTGACCTGCAACGGGGAGTGGAGCGGAAAAAAGCATTGACCGCCATCGGCAGAAAAACAGCGACGCCGCTGCTGGGAGCCACACTGATAGCTATCCTGGCATTCCTACCCATATTTCTGTCGCCCGATACGGCGGGAATTTACGTACGCGACCTGTTTATCGTACTTGCGGTATCGCTTCTGTTGAGTTGGGCGCTTGCGCTGACGATGATCCCTATTCTGGCGGACAGATTGTTAAAGATAAAAGAAGAACAAAACCGGAAAGATCCTTACAACAACAAGTATTACCGGGCTTTACGAAAAACGCTGAGTTGGACATTGTCGCACCGGCTCATTACATTAGGCACAGGGCTTGCGCTGGCGCTCATCAGCGCCTATTGCTACCGTTTCTTGCCCCAGGGGTTTTTCCCAAATATGGACTACGATCAGCTCTATATCGAATATAAATTGCAGGAAGGCGTAAACAGCACACGAACAGGGGCCGACTTGAGCGAGATCGAGGATTACCTTCTGGCACGCAAAGAGGTAATGCATGTAACTACCTCCATAGGAGGAACGCCAAGCCGTTATAACTTAGTGAGAAGCATTGCCGATCCTTCGCTTTCGTACGGTGAGTTGATTGTGGATTATACTTCGCCCAAAGCCTTGGTCGCTTCAATTGATGAGATACAGAATCACCTCAACGAACACTATCCCGACGCTTATATCCGGGTGAAACGTTACAACCTGATGTACAAAAAATTCCCTATCGAAATCGAGTTCCGCGGCCCCGACCCAGAAATACTCAGGAAGCTGTCGGCGCAGGCAACCGGAATCATCAACGGCAGTTCCTCGCTATACATGCCAACAACCGACTGGGAACCCAAAACGCCGGTATTGATGGTGGATTATAACCAGCCGGTAGCCCGTAACATAGGGTTAAGCCGCCAGGACGTAGGCTTGTCGATCATGAGCGCAACCGACGGAATTCCCGCAGGTATTTTCTACGACGGCGCCGAAAGCAAAACAATTACCGTTAAATGCGTTGATAAGAACGGGAACCCGATTGAATCGATTGAGCAAACGCCCGCCTTCGGGATGATACCTTCTTTGGCCGGAATAAACAGGCAAGCGTTACGGGGGTTAATGACGGGGGCTGTCACGGAAGAAGAAATCCTGGCGTCGGCGTTGCAGACCGTTCCTCTGAGCCAAACGTCCAACGGGGTATATATCGACTGGGAAGAGCCGGTGGTCAAACGCAGCAACGGAGAGCGCGCCATGCGCGTACAGTGTTATCCGGTTCCGGGACAGGCCGTGGAAAACGCCCGGCAAACCATCGCGCAGCAAATAGAAAATATCGAATTACCCACAGGATACAGCATGAGATGGGAAGGAGAACGAAAAGCAAGCAACGAGTCAACGAAATACCTTTTTATGTATTATCCTCTGGCCGTTATCCTAATGATTGCTATTCTTATCATGCTTTTCAAAGACTATAAAAAGCCTATGATCATTATCCTGTGTATGCCGTTGTTGTTTATCGGAATCATCGCCGCCATGCTGTTATCCGGCAAAACATTCGGGTTCGTGGTCATGGTGGCGGCATTGGGACTGGTAGGCATGCTCATCAAGAACGGAATTGTGCTGATGGATGAGATCACTTTACAAATATCGGACGGCGTGGAACCTGTGAAAGCATTGATGGATAGCTCCGAAAACCGCTTCCGCCCGGTGATGCTCGCATCATTGACAACCATCTTAGGGATGATACCTCTGTTGGGAGATTCGCTGTTCGGCCCCGCAGCCGTGGTTATCATGGGCGGATTATTAGTCGGAACGCTGATTACCTTACTTTTTATCCCGGTATTATATGCCCTGTTTTTCAGGATCAAGATAAAATGATGTGGGATGTAGGATGTGGGATGTAGGATGTAGGATGTAGGATTGGGGATGTAGGATTGGGGATGTAGGATTGGGGATGTAGGATTGGGGATGTAGGATTGGGGATGTAGGATTTGGGATGTGGGACTTGAGATTGGGGATTTGGAGATTCGATGATTCTTTAATGTGAATGATATAA
>JAISZV010000196.1 GCA_031284475.1 Proteiniphilum sp.
ATTGTGATCGATAGGAAAGATATGATCTGCGACCTGGGCGTTGAATGCATAGTGGTGGATCACGACACGATAGACAAAGAACCTCAGTTTGTGGAGTCTTACGAATTCGACCTGGTAAAAGCCGAAGGTTCCCTGCTCTATTTTGAATCGCGCAAAGCATTGAACGATCCGGGCATACATCAGTATGGCATCCGGGTCTATCCAAAGAATCCCGACCTGCCCCACAGGATGGATTTCGCTTACATGCGGTGGATATAATTATTCCGTTTCCTGTCCGGGACTGTGCTCATGGGGACAATAAATTTAATTACTTTGATTCAAGTTTACCCTAAGATACGTTCCTTAGGGCGAGGACGCCCAAAAGAGAATTATTCCCCGTTTTCACGGCACACTGCATAGCACATTAAAAAAGAGGTTGGCTATTCCATTGAGCCAACCTCTTTTAAAATAACCTTAATATATTCCTTACTTATCGTTTACCCAAGTTTTTTGAGAATAGATGTAAGTTCCGTCTCCGTATGCCGCTTTCACATTCGGATTACCTATCACCCCACTGTTGCCGTAGGGCAAACGTTCCGGGTAGCGGTTAATACCGCTCTGGGTATTTCTCGGATTTGTCAATACTACGTATGCTTCTCCCATTGCTTTCAAGCGGCGGAGGTCATTGTACGCTTCCACTTGTTCATCATACGATTGGGCTACATATTTCTGCTCGAAAAGTTTTTTAAGCGTAGGAGCGCCCAAAGATTCCGCATATTCGCTTGCGCTTGTATTATCGTCAAACAATCCCAATATTTCACTAACGGAAGTTTCAACAGCTGTCCGGAATGCATCGGTAGCATCCTTACTCAATCGTAATTGGGCTTCTGCCAGAATAAAATAAAGTTCCGATTTGCTGAACAGGTGAAGCGGTTGTGAGCCTAAATCATACCAAGCAGGAAAAGCCAAGCTACCATCTGCCACTTGTGAAATCTCCTCATTTCCAGGATCGTAAGATTCACCTGTTTCGTATGTGTAATAACTGAGGCGGGGATCATCTGGAGCTTCCATTATATTCGCTACGGTCAACGAAGAAGCCGTATAATTGCGACTCCAGATAAAAGCGCTCCACGGATTATCGCAAGTTACACCGTTAAATTCCTGAACAGTAAATCCCTTAAAACCCAATTTTACCGCTTCCGCAGCATTCGTTTCCACTTGGGACAAAACATTGGGTTCCACGGCCAACTTGTGTAGCAGGTAGCGCGCTTTCAGGGCATAGGCGGTAGCCTTCCACTGATTAACATCTCCCCCAAAAGCAATATCCTGTTTTCCGGCAGATATCAAATCTTTCCCTCTTTCGAAATTGGCGATAGCTTCATCAAGGGTCGAAATAATTCCGGCATACACATCTTTCTGCGCATCCAATGCCGGCTGGAGATTGCCCTGCCCTTTCAAAGCCTCGCTATAAGGAATATCTCCGTGCATATCGGTCAATATACCGAAATTAAGCGCTTCCAACACTTGGGCCATGCCCAAAAGATCGTACTGACCAACATTTCCGGGAACCTCAGTCGTGATTTTCCGAATTATCTCTCTAATATTTAATAAATTACCGTAAGTAGAATTCCATACATTGTTAAATGTGGTAGAAGCTGTCCACTCACTCGAATTACGTAATTCGGCTTGCATTAGCTGGTTGTTACCTACGCCGATTTCTTGCTCATTAAGCGACGAAAGATAAAAAGCATAGTCGCCTGAAACAGTACCGAATCCCGTTGACATGATTGCCTCACTCAATTGAAGGTATGCAGGAACCGCATCCGGAGAAGGATGTTGTTTATCTTTATTGATTTTGTCGAGCATATCCTCGGTACAAGCTGAAAGTACAAGGAAAGTAACCGACAGTATGATTAATATATGTTTTCTCATAATTAAAATCTTTTTTTTGAATTGTTTAGAATGTAAAAGTAAGTCCGCCGCCGTAGCTGGAAGTATTTGGAACAGAGAATCGTTCAAAATAACCGCTCATGTTGTTGTTCCCTTGCGAAGACTCCGGGTCAAAATTCGGCAACTTCGCCCAAAGAAGTACGTTGCGGGCAAAACCGTGGACGGAAATATCAACCGCACACATCTTGGGCAACTGATAAGTCAGCGTCAGGTCACGCAGTTTGACGAAACCGGTATCATAAATACCGGATTCGGAAATGTTGTTATATGCCTGGTAGTAACTCTGTTTACTCACTTCTTTGGTATTGGCTTTACCGGTTGTTTCATCAATTCCGTCCACAACCATTGTTCCTTCGTGATAAGGCAGGGATTCTTTGGTAACGCCAAAGTAGTTCATTGTCATATTCGTACCGTGATACATTTTTCCGCCTTGCTGCCAGCTCCATGTAGTGGACAGCGATACCCGTTTGAAACGGCCGCCTAAAGTAATCCCTGTTACAAAATCGGGCGAGCAATTTCCCAAGTCCCGGCTGTCGCCGGTTACCTGAGGCAGGCCGTTCAACAAAAGGAGGTTACCGGCAGCATCTCTTTTAAAGGCGTTCCCATAAATGTTCGGATAGGTAGATCCTGCTTGCGCGCGAATCTGCGGTTCCACAAAACCGCCCAACATAATGGATTCAACGCCGGGAGCCAGTTCAATCACTTCATTCTTCATCTTGGTAAAGTTTATAACCAGGTTCAGGTCATAATCCTTAGCTTGAAGAATGGCGGCGTTAACGGAAAGTTCGTGCGCGCGGGTCTGCATTTTACCGGCGTTTGTCAACATTTCCTGATAACCGGTGGATCCGTCTACGGGAACGGAAAAAATTTGGTCTTTCACATTCTGATAGCTGTAAGTATATTCTAATTTTATGCGGCTTTTGAAAAAGTGTAAATCAGCGCCCAGTTCATAATTGGTTGTATTCTGGGGTTTCAATCCCTCATCGTAAACCCTGGAATAAGGCATAAAAGTGGAAATACCGCTCGGCAAAGGATAAGAAACCGGCGTATATGTGTAGAAACCTCCACCGTAACCGGGGGTGTAATAAAAGTTATTATAAAAACTCCCGGCTTGTCCTACTTGTGCAAACGATGCGCGTAACTTACCATAGTTTAAAACATTGTTGTTGTGCAGGCCGGAGAGTCTGGTAAATTCCCAGCCCAACGAAACGGACGGATAGAAGAAACTGCGGCTTCCGCGCGGCATTGTGGACACATAGTCGTTACGCCCTGTTACGGTCAGGTACAACTGGTCTTCCCACGACAAGGAGGCGCTGCCAAAGAAACCCACTGTACGTTCTCTACGAGTATATTCGCTTGCCGTATAAGACGTAGCATTGCCAATCGTTAAGAAATCCGGGAAGTTAAAGTTGCTTCCGTAATAATCCCACACACGCATATTTTCATCATTTACTTCATTACCCAGCACAACGTTTAATCCCCATTCTTCGTTTGCGCCGAATCTGCCGTCGAGATTGGCGGTAAGCAAGTTGTTGAATACATTGTGTTGTCTGCCGTAATTTTCTATATCTCCGCCTTTTAAGGATGTGGTAGTACCCATAGCCCTCACGGTTGAATAGTCGGAAGTCCAAATATCCAGGCCGCCCTGTTCGCGGAATTTCAGGGTAAAGTTTTCCAAACTCAATTTTGGCTGAAATTCCACGTAAGCGTTACCAAATGCACGATTGGTATGCTGAGAATATTCATTATTTTCCGCCCACCAGTAGGGATTAACAAATGAGGTTACACGGAATAATACTTGATTAGTAACATCTCCCGGCACATGGTTAGGGATCCCTTTCAAGTCATATTCTGCGGGAGCGGAGTAAACTACATTCATAATGCCGTCATTTGCACCCGGAGTTCCGATAATCTTATTGGAAGAATAATTCATGGAGAATCCTGTATTCCATTGGGAGTTTATTTTCCAGTCCACTAAACCGCGGGTTCCCCAACGGTTCATTCCGGTTGACGGGATAATACCCTCCTGATAAGAGTTGTTTAAGCCGAAAGAGTAATTAATCCCGTTGATACTTTGCGAAATATTCAGATTCGTATTTTCAGTGAATCCGGTTTCCAGAAAATCACCCACATTATCATAAGCCTGAGGCGTAGTCCAGCCGTCAAGTCCGGCCTTGGCTCGTTGAGTGTTATAGTATTGACCTTCACGTTTACCATCTCTGTTGGTATAGCTATTGGTTGCATTACCGCCATACACAGGATCATTTGGTAAATCACTGATCTTGGGTCCCCAAGACATGGATGCAGTAGGATTATAAGCCGAAATACCATTACCCTGCGCATAAACGTCCTGACGTTCAAATTTACGGGAAACCTTCTGAGCGCTCAAGTTTGTAGATACCGTAACCGCCGGTTTACTCATATTTCCGCCCAAACCCCGTTTGGTTGTGATCACAATTACGCCGTTGGACGCCCGGATGCCATAAAGGGCCGAAGCAGCCTGTCCTTTCAAAACATTGATAGTTTCAACGTCTTCCGGATTAATATCGATACTCCGGTCGGCATAGTTAGCGCCCGTTATAGAATTTCCCGTACTGAAATCGGCAGACGTGTTGACAGGCATACCATCAACCACATACAAGGGCTGGTTGTTACCATCGAAAGAACGCGCTCCGCGGATTACAATCTGTGCGGAGGCTCCCGGCGCACCGGAGGATTGACGGACATCCACCCCGGTAAGTTTCCCTTGTATGGCATTCGCCAATGAAGTTGTTCCCGATTTACTCAACTGCTCCGATTTCAAATCCTGAACCGCATAACCCAATGCTTTACGGTCGCGCCTGATACCCATTGCCGTAACAACAATTTCTTCAAGCATCTCAGTATCTTCTTTTAACACTGCACTCACGTTAGCGCTCACGGGGATTTCCACTGTCCGGTAACCCACATAGGAAATAACCAATGTGCCGCCGACAGATGCGGAAAGGTTAAAATGACCGTCAATATCGGAAACGGTTCCCTGCGACGTTCCTTTAACTTGGATGGTAGCGCCGATCACAGGGTCGCCCGCTTCGTCCGTCACGGTACCGCGCACCTGTGTCTGAGCCACAGCAAGCCCTGTTCCAATAAAGAACAGGACTAAAAACATTGTTAGTTTTCTTTTCATAAACTCATCTTTTAAATTTAACATTATAATATATTCCCCTTATCCGATAGGTTGAAAGGGGTTTTTAACATTCCACACCCCACAGCAAGCCGACGGGGTACAGGCAAGGAATAACTTTTTATTTCTCGCCGTAAGAAGCGGTAGGGAATTAAACCCAAAGAGATTGAAACTCCCTTCGAGATCTAATAACCAAAACAATCACAGAATTTTAACAATTACAAGCGATATAACCTTACAATCTTTGTGTGTAAATATACGCATTCAAAAAATATTGTGCAAATAAAAACCGAATATCTCTTTATTTTTTCCGCATCTTGAGAAATTTGAGATATAAAAGAGGAGCGCCTCCAAAAGTATCTGTTTGTAAAAAGGGGCGTAGATTATTTCGATCTTTCCGGTGTTTGGGTTTATAAGAGCCGCAGGCTCTCTCAATGATAAAGAAGAGGTAAAGTAAAATGGAGGGAAGATGTAAATTTGCAAGTTATATGCTCAAGCAGATGCCTTATAAGCTCGAGCCTGCGGGTCATATACTCAAACAGATGTCTCATAAATTTAAACATGCGGGTTATTTGCTCAAATTGATATGCACGACCTGACGGGCAAAATCGTTCTTTTACATTGTATTCCAAGGAAGTCCCTGAAAAGAGGCATAGCCCCTCATGCTCATAGCAGGTTTGGTTTCGGCATTAGATTAGGATGGGAGATACAAAAAAATTAAGCGGCTGTATCAAAATAGAAAATAGGCCTTTGAGAATTGAATATTTGGATTTGTTCTCCGATAAGAAGAGTACAAATACAAAGAGGGTGAAATCACATTGTGATACACCCTCCGTCTTTTTCTTCAATCGAAAAATGTTATTTATCTATTCCCAGTAATTCTACTTCAAAGATGAGGTTAGAGAATGGCTTGATCGTACCGCGATCCTGCGCTCCGTAAGCCAGGTCATAAGGGATATACAATTTCCATTTCGATCCCACGGGCATCAGCTTCAACGCTTCCGTCCAACCCGGGATCACCTGGGTCACGCCAAATACGGCAGGCTCCCCTCTGGTTACGCTGCTGTCGAACACCGTACCGTTGATCAATGTGCCATGATAATGTACCTTCACGCGGTCGGCGTCGGCAGGGATGGCGCCTTTCCCTTCTGTCAACACTTCATACTGTAATCCGCTGGGCAAGGTAACCACGCCTTCTCTCTTGGCATTCTCGGCCAGATAAGCATTTCCGGCAGCAATGATATCTGCGTACTGCGCCTTAAGTTTTTCTTCCTGGCGAACCTGTTCTGCTTCCTGCGCTTCCTGAATTTTTCTCTGCACCAACGCATTAGCATCCATCGTGCTGATAGCTAACTGCTTATTTTTCAGCGTAGAGATCAATCCGGCCAGAACCTGATCATTATTCACTTTCTGTGTGGAATCAGATCCGAAGAGCGCTGTGTTGAATTGCGGAAGCATCATCTGGGAAAATTGCGCACCGATACTCAACCCCTGGGCATAAGGAGATTCTTCTTTCAGGTTCATAGCCTCTTTCAGCCCTTTGATAAATCCATCGAGCCTGGGAGCATTGATCTTCTTCATAGAATCGAGTTTTGCCGCCATCTCTTTTTGTAATACTTCTTTTTGAGTGGAATCGGCAGCAGAAATCCGCATCTGATAATCGTATTCGATGTTGGAAGTGTTTTGCAATATTCCCTGCTGTTCGAGATATTGCACCAACCCCTGGTCAGCCATGCTCACGCCATAGGCATAAGAAATACTGTCTACGGAATTTTTCAGGGACGTCTTTGGCGTAGAAGCTCCCCCGCAAGATACCATCAACACTGCTAAAACAGTCATTGCACCGAATGTGCCTAAAATTGTTTTCTTCATTTTCTTCTAAATATATTAAATTAATGTGTTTATATCGCTCTCTTTTAGATATGCCCTGAACGGCTTATTCCGCCCAGCGGCTACTCTATTCCCAAAAGTTCCACGTCAAAGATAAGGGTAGAGTTGGGTTCTATTGAATTTCCCGCACCTTGTTCGCCGTAAGCAAGCCCGGAGGGTATATACAGTTTCCATTTCGATCCGACAGGCATCAACTGAAGCACCTCTACCCATCCTTTGATCACCTGGTTTACGCCGAAAACGGCGGGTTGCCCTCTCTGTACGGAACTATCGAATACCCGGCCGTTCAACAACGTGCCGTGATAGTGGCATTTCACCTTGTCGGCCGCTTTCGGTTTAGCGCCGGTTCCTTCCTGAAGCACCTCATATTGTAATCCGCTGGGAAGCGTAACTACGCCCTCTTTTTTTCCGTTTTCCGCCAGAAACGCTTCTCCTTCCCTAAGGTTATTCCCAAACATATCATCCTGTACCTTACTGAAATAGTCCTCAATAACCTGATTGGCTTCCTGAGGACTCATCGAAAGAGCGGCATTATTCATAATCTCCGTAAATGCTTTCACAAACGCCGCTACATCTATCTGCTTCAATCCTGAGTTCATCAGACTCGAAGCCATACTCATTCCCAATGCATAACTCAGTTTGTCCATTCAGCTTTTTCCTTTTTGATTTTAACGCACAAAAGTACGACTTTAATATTAAATAATGCTGGTTTTAAGGAGAAAAAAATTATATATAGTCGCGCTTTTTTTGTAATTTCGCTTTGAAATTGAGAAAAAGACTTTTTAATAAGAAATAGATTCGTGGGAAAAAAGATAGCGGAAACGCCGATGATGAAACAGTACATCGAGATAAAGAAACAACATCCCGACGCTATTTTGCTGTTTCGCGTAGGCGATTTTTACGAGACATTTTCGGATGACGCCATTGCGGCGGCGGAAATACTGGGTATCACGCTTACACGGAGGGCAAACGGTTCGGCGCAGTTTGTGGAACTGGCAGGCTTTCCGCATCATGCTTTAGATACCTATCTGCCGAAACT
>JAISZV010000303.1 GCA_031284475.1 Proteiniphilum sp.
AACAGTTGTTAAGGTTGGACTGCTCCGCAACGGAGAAATCATTGAATGCATACATTTCAATTCCCAATTGCCGATAGGTTTTATATCTAATCTGCCTCGGATAGAAGAAGCAATTAACGGTATTCTTTCTCGTCAACACATTAAAAGGGAGCAATTAGGCGGGATTGGCCTGGCATTTCCCGGATTAGTGGATCCGCATAAGGGAAAAGTGATCTCCACAAATGAAAAATATGACGACGCCTGTGAATGTGATCTGCATGCATGGATACAACAGAATTGGAATGTGCCTTTCTATATGGATAACGACGCCCGGCTGGCTGTTCTTGGCGAATGGCAACAAGGCGCGGCAAGGGGAAAGCGAAACGTGGTTATGATGACGATAGGTACCGGCATTGGTACGGGTGTTATTATCGATGGAAATGTATTGTACGGTCAACATTACCAAGCAGGTTCATTGGGCGGACATTTTGTAATAGATTACAAAGGACGTTCCTGTACATGTGGAAATAAAGGCTGTGTAGAAGCAATGGCCTCTTCCTTCTTTTTACCGGTTATTATACGTCAACATCCTCAATTATCAGATTCGTTTAAACAGTTGGCCGGTAAGATAGATTTCAAAGAAATGTTCGGCTTGGCGGCAACGGGCGATAAAGATGCTTTGTTGCTGAGAAATGAATGTATGGATATTTGGAGCGCGGCTATCGTAACTTATATCCATGCTTATGACCCTGAGATAGTAGTGTTGGGTGGAGGTATAATGAATAGTGCGGAAGTGATCATTCCTTATATTAAGGAAAGAGTAGACCTTTATGCCTGGTGCCCTTCCTCCGAGGTACGGATTACAATGGCCCAATTATCCGAAAATGCGGCGTTGCATGGGCTCTGCTTTTGTCTTAATCGGAAAAAGAAAAAACTATTATATGACTAAGCCCATAATTAATTACGATAAGTTCCCGATTGTACAAGTGTCGGCGCATCATGCCGGTTGTTGGGTGGGATGGAAGGCTATCGCCGGAGAAGTGAAAACTTCTTTGGGCCGGCTTGATAAACAGGTTAAGAAAGTGGTAATCGAATGCTATCAAGGGGTGATAGATTCGGAAATAATTGCAGCCTTTCAAAGCGCATTCGGTAAAACCAATTTTGTTATCTCTTCTGACGCTATGCTGCCGGAACAGGAAATTAATGCGCTTTTCCATGAAGATATAACCGACGATGAACTATTTGGTTATATGACGCGCTATAATATTGACCGTTTTTTTGATAAAGAAAAAGTAAAGACAGTTCAAGCGTACATTGATTCTTTGGAAGGGGCGGTCATTATATATGGTACGGGAGCTGCCTATCTGTGCCGGAATCCTGATATTCTGATTTATGCCGATATGCCCCGTTGGGAAATAGAACAACGATTTCGTCGTAATGAAGTAAGTAATATAGGAGTAGATAATCGTGATGAACGCCCGTCGTTACAATATAAACGTGCCTTTTTTGTAGATTGGCGTATATGCGACCGTTTCAAAAAACAGTTGATGCAGTATTGGGATTATGTATTGGAGACAAATATTCCCGATTCACCGAAAATGGTCGTTGCCGATAGGGTATGGGAAGGGTTGAGAAAAGTAGCTTCGCAACCGTTCCGGGTTGTTCCTTTCTTTGATCCGGGGCCTTGGGGCGGACAGTGGATGAAAGAGATATGTGATCCGGATCGTTCGGCCGTCAACTTTGCATGGTGTTTTGATTGCGTACCGGAGGAGAACAGTTTATTACTCGGCTTTGGAGATATCACCATAGAGATACCTTCTATCAATCTGGTATTTGCATTCCCCGAACAATTGTTGGGAGCGCCGGTTTACGGACGTTTTGGCGATGAATTTCCGATCCGTTTCGATTTTTTGGATACGATGGAAGGCGGTAACCTCAGTTTGCAGGTACACCCGTTGACCGGATACATACAAGAAAAGTTCGGTATGCATTATACGCAGGATGAAAGCTACTATTTGCTTGACGCCGGAGATGACGCTATTGTTTATCTCGGATTAAAAGAAGATGTTTGCCCCGAAGCTATGATTGCCGAATTAAAGAAAACACAGGAAACGGGCGTTTTTGACGTGGAAAAATATGTTGGGGTATATCCTGTTAAGAAACATGATCATATACTTATCCCGAGTGGAACGGTACATTGTTCGGGAAAAAATAGCATGGTGTTGGAAATCAGTGCAACTCCTTTCATCTTTACCTTTAAACTTTGGGATTGGGGCCGTTTGGGATTAGATGGAAAACCCCGTCCGATCAACATTGAGCATGGAGAGAAGGTGATACGGTGGAACCGTACCGAATCGTGGGTGAAACGGGAATTAATCAATAAATTCACCGTAATCCGGAAAGAAGAAGGTTTGCTGGAAGAAAAAACCGGTTTGCATGAACAGGAATTTATAGAAACGCGCCGGCATTGGTTCTCACGTCCGGTAGTTCACTACACAAACGGAAGTGTGAATGTGCTCAATCTGGTGGAGGGAAGAGAGGTTATCGTAGAAAGTCCGACCGGAGTTTTCGAACCATTTGTCGTTCATTATGCGGAAACATTTATCGTTCCGGCAGCAGTAGGGTCATATACCATTCGTCCTTATGGCGAATCGGAAGGAAAAACATGTGCCACCATTAAAGCGTATGTCCGTCATGAGGCCTGAGAAAATATTTGATTACGAAATTAATATTACGCCCCATTCCTCCGGAACCGGTTTTATTTATGGTGAGGATGTATTTGGCCCCGAACCGGAGAACCGTCGGCTCGACGATATACGTTCATGCCTTTTGGATCCTATGTGCGAAGGGCCTGAAGTGGTCTATTCAATCGCTATGAATGTGGGTAAGAAAAAAGATAAGGAGTTGCTGGAATCTTTGCACTTACTGTTTGGCGTTGTTACGTATACACCTGGGATGTTAGGAAAAGAACCTGTGAGAAGCCAAGGACATATACATAAAGTTTCGGCCT
>JAISZV010000326.1 GCA_031284475.1 Proteiniphilum sp.
GAAAAGCCCATGCATACCGCCTTCCAATTTCGCAAATCCGTTTGAGTCGCTGCCTTTCCGGGTAATGATATTGACGCCGCCGGAAAAAGCGCCGGCTCCGTAAACCAATGAGGATGGACCCTGTACGATTTCGATGCGTTCGATATCTGAGAGGTTGACGGGAATGTTAAAACTATAATGTCCTGTGTGAGGGTTGGTGAGGTTCACACCGTTGAGGAGGATGGCTGTTTGATCGAATGATCCGCCGCGAAGGGAAACGTCCGCCTGTACGCCGTGCGGGCCGCGTTGCAGGATATCTACGCCTGCCGCATAATTCAGAAGGTCTTCAATACTGCGAACGGGCGCCCGCTCAATTTCCTGTTTCGAGATAACGGTTACCTGCTTGGCTGCCAGGTTCAACGGCAAATCGACCCTGGAAGCGGTAACCACCACTTCATCCAGTTCTGTTGAGGGAATGGAATCTGTGGATGTTTCGGCATATCTCTGTTCTGCCGGTTCTACCGCCGCCGCATGGGCGCTTATCAACGCACAGCCGGACAGCACGCCGATTGTTACAGTCTTGTGCAGGCTGTTGAAAACGCTGTACGACCTACGGGCAAATCGTTTGAAACGAAATGCCTTCATCGTGTTCAATTGTTTTTGATACATAATTTTATTGTTTTTGTAAGAATGCAGTGCAAAAGTAGCATATTTTCGTTAAGTTATGCCGCAGACCGGGGAAATAAAGCCGATGGCAGATTCAAGCAACAAATGCAACTTCAACCTCCGGTTGCATTTATTAATTGAACTTGCGGATCAGATGGCCGTATGGGCGGTTTAAAATTCAAAAAAGGAGAAATGCACTTTTCCGTATTTGCGCTCTTCTCTGAAATGCGGGAGATGTGAGAAAGTGTGGTTTTTGGAGTGTTCCATGACAAAGAATCCGCCTTCCCTTACTAATTGCCTGTTAAGGATGATTTCCGGGATTTTTTCCGCTTCGGGCAAGTCGTAGGGAGGATCGGCAAAAATGAAATCGAAAGATTGCTTTAGGGAATGCAGGTATTTGAATACATCCGCTCTTACAGGGAAGAGTTCTTTTGCGCCGAGTTTTTCCTGTGCCAGGCATATAAAATTAAAATGATTCTGATTTTGTTCAACGCTTACTACATACGTGCATCCTCTCGAAATCAATTCAAAGGCAATGCTGCCTGTGCCGGAAAAAAGATCCAGGGCAGTTGTTTCCTCCCAATCCAGAAGATTGTTGAGCACGTTAAAAAGCCCCTCTTTGGCAAAATCGGTGGTGGGGCGGGCTTTCAGGTTCGAGGGAACCTGGATGCGCCTGGACTTGTATTTTCCTCCGACTATACGCATAAGGCAGCCAATATATCGGTAGGGAGCGTTCTCTTTTGCTCATCCGTCAACATTACTCCCGGATTCAATTCTATCCGCTCCGTATGCCGGATCAGTTTCTTAAGCAGGTCGATTGTGGCGCTTTGGGTATCTACGTCACCGGAAAAGAAAAGCCTGTCTTTAGATTGGTCAAAAGCGAGTTTTTCCCATACGCTTGCGATGAAATAAGTAGCGTCGTACGGGTCGATTGCCTGAAACGTATTTGTAGAGAGCAGTTTGTTCTCCCCAAAACAGATTGTGGTTACATATTTGTCGTGAAAATCGGCAAAGCAACATTTTCCGTTTTCATCCCCTCTGTAAGTTTTGAACAGATCGGTCAGGCGGGAACTGTGATGATGGAATGTAGGGTTCCATAAATTCCGGGAAAGGAATGAATATACCTCTTCATCGACATTGAAGATAGTTTGAAGATCATTGTCCGAAGCCGTATCGGAGAGAATAATTCCGGTCGTATCATGAAAATTGAACCGGAAGGCCTTTTCAATCCGCTTCTTTTCAAGAAAAGCGCTGGGAACAAGCGTGTAAAAAGGGGAGGCGATCGTAACTGTTACCTGATTGAAGGCCTGGCTGAAAAAGCCAAGGTCGAAAATCAGTTTTTTTATATTATCAACATAAGAGAGTTTGCTCCCCAGGCAGGTTTTCTGAAAATGAAAAATAGCCGGATCTTCAGGACAATAGATACAAAAAGAAAATCCATCCGGCGATAATCGAATGGATAAATTGTATTTTTCCGAATATGCCAGATCGATATTTTCAGGTAAAAACATACAATGATACGGGGAGGCTCTTATTCCCAGTTGCCGGCGTTGTTGTTAGCCACTTCAAGCGATCCCACCTGTATCCCCGGATATTTGTTACCCGGACGATCGAGTACTTCCTGAATTTTCTGATCCAATAATTTTTTATCGAGATCACCCAAATAGACCGAAAAGTGCGTGTTTGCTTCGAACACTTGGAGGGGATAATCCGATGCGGTGATCAGCGAAGCGACCGCCATTTCAAATTTAGCTCCATTCCCGTAGGGGACGAATGCCAAGGAATCGGGGGCGAAACTGGCGCGACTCGGATATAACACCTCAACGGCAGGAGAGAAGACAGAATCTCTTACCAATTGAGGGGCATTTTTTGCTTCATCCCAAAGACCGGCTTTCCTGATGGCTTTTTCGTTGCCCGTATTGATAATCTGCATGGCTTTCGCTTCCGTCATACCGTCCTCCAACTGGGCTTCGGTGAGATCTCCTGCTTTTACCACCGTAGCAATTCTTCCGTCTTTCACAAAGAGGATCAATGTGTCTAAACTGGCTGTGTAAGAGCCTGCCTGCGCACGTAAAGCAACCTGCGCCGTACGGATATCCACCAAACGCTGGATAACGGCGCTATCGCGTTTTTTTACTTCGGCCTCAAAATCAACCTGTCCCTGGATACTTTGCCAGCAAACGTAAGCCAAAAGAATAATGGCTACTGCCAAAAGCGCTCTCATTACAACTTTCATGGACTTTTCCTTTTTAATATTTATACTGTTTTAATTCTGATTTCCTGATTTTAGACTACAAATTTAGAAAAAGAATGATAATTGTACTACTTTTACGGGAAAAATTACCAAAAAAAATGGTAAATCGGTTCTTTATTGAGAAAATCAGCGGAAATTTCCCGTTTATCTTCACCGACGACCAGATGAAAGCCTCTGAAAAGATTGCCGGTTTTCTTTTTTCGGGGATCAACAATCATATATTTTTACTTACAGGGTATGCGGGTACGGGAAAATCTTCCCTTATCGGAAGCCTTGTAAAAACGATGACCGAATTTAGGCAAAAGACCGTTTTGCTTGCGCCTACCGGAAGGGCGGCAAAGGTTTTTTCGGATTATGCGGCCCGGCAAGCATTTACCATTCACAAAAAAATATACCGTCAGCAGAAGTTTGCCGAAGGCTCTCCTCATTTCTCCCTTTCCGAAAATCTGCATAAGCATACGCTTTTTATTGTGGATGAAGCGTCGATGATCAGTAATGAATCGCCCGATTTCTCTGTTTTCGGAACAGGCCGGTTGCTGGACGACCTGATAGGATATGTGTACTCCGGCGAAGGATGCCGGATGCTGCTGGTAGGCGACGGCGCGCAATTACCGCCGGTGAAACAGGAGAACAGCCCTGCGCTCGACAAGGATATTCTGCGTTCCTATTCGCTGGAAGTCACGGGGGCGACCCTGACCCAAATTGTGCGCCAGGAAGAGGAATCGGGTATTCTGCACAATGCAACCATGCTGAGAAACGCATTGAGGCTCCAAAAAACGGAAGAATATCCGAAACTGAAAGTAAACGGCTTTGCAGACGTAATCCGCATTACGGGAACAGAGTTGATTGATGAGATATCCGAAGCCTATCGGAAGGACGGGATGGAGGAGACAATCGTCATTTCCCGTTCCAACAAGCGGGTGAATGCCTATAACAATGGGATCAGGAACAGGGTTTTGTATCGTGAAGAGGAAATATCCGCGGGAGATATTCTGATGATCACCAAAAATAACTATTTCTGGGTAGAAGATATTGAAACCCTCGATTTTCTGGCCAACGGGGAGTTCGTAGAAGTACAGCGGGTGAGAGGAGAGGAGGAGATGTATGGGTTCAGGTTCTGCAACGTGCTGTTGTATCATCGCGATTATGAAATTGAATTTGAAGCCAAGATCATTTTGGATGTGCTATATACCGAAGCGCCGGGGCTTACGCATGAACAGAACGACCGGCTTTTTTTCAACGTGATGGAGGATTATGCCGATGTACCCCGTAAGGCGTTGAGGTATAAAAAAGTGAAATCCAATCCTTATTTTAACGCTTTGCAGGTGAAGTACGGATATGCCGTTACCTGCCACAAGGCGCAGGGAGGTGAATGGAAAAACGTGTTCCTCGACCTGGGATATATCCGGCAATCTTATATGGGTGAGAACTTTTACCGCTGGCTTTACACCTCTGTTACCCGCAGTTCCCGGAAGTTATTTCTTGTGAATTTGCCCGATGATTTTGTGGAGCTTCCCAAATAATGATTACTTTTGTAAGTCGTAACTGTCGGAACATCGCTCAAAATGAGCTTGTAATGGTATTTATTGCAAAAAAGGTATCAGATGTCGAAAAAAAGAAATGAATATATTGATCAGCTTTTCAGCGATCTGAAATTGCTGGAAGAACGGCTTCTTTCAGTCAAGGAAAGCGATACGTTGCCTTTCTCGTTTTTCAGCGCTTCTTTCGACCGGATAGAGAAGATTTCACGGTCGCTCCATGAATTGGAATTGATGCAGATCGGGGAGATGAAGGAACAGATGGAGCGGTTGGTTCGGTTCCTGTCGGAGCAACCCAAACATCCGGATCCGCCGGAACGCCCTTCGACAGAAACGGAAGATATTGTTACAGCGCAGGAGAAAGAAATAGAACCGGAAAGAGCCGGTTTTACAGGAAAAATAATCCTGCCCGAATACAAAGATCCGCGGATCAGTGAAGCGGTTTCTCCTTCCTCCGGAGCAAGACAAGTTCCCCCGGAAAAGAACCGGCAGGAAAAACCCGTAACGCGTTCTTTGAACGATAGCGTTCAGGCGCCTCCCGCATTGCTGGATTTGAAGAGGAAAATCAGCCTTAACGACCGTTTTTTGTTCCAGCGGGAATTATTCAACAACAACCGGGCAGAGATGAATAGCGTAATGGAAAAATTAAACGCGCTGGATAGTTTTGAGGAAGCGGAAAATTATTTGAGGAGTGAACAGAATTGGGATTTCGAAAATCAGACGGTAAAGGAGTTTCTCCTGATTATCAAAAAAGGGTTTGAGTGAGCGGGAAAGCAGCGAGCATGGGAAAACTGTACGTAGTACCCACACCGATAGGCAATCTGGAAGATATGACGCTGAGAGCAATCAGGGTCTTGAAGGAATGTGATCTTATTTTGGCGGAAGACACACGCACCAGCGGTATCTTGCTGAAGCATTTCGGAATAGAAACGCGAATGCAATCCCACCATAAATTCAATGAACACCGGACGGTGGCGCATGTAGTAGAGCGGATAAAAGCAGGAGATCGCATTGCGTTGATTTCGGACGCCGGTACGCCTTCTGTGTCCGATCCCGGTTTTTTGCTGGTGCGGGCCTGTGTGCAGGAGGAGGCAGAGGTGGAGTGCCTGCCCGGGGCGACCGCTTTTGTGCCTGCCCTTGTGGAGTCGGGCTTGCCTGCCGAGCGTTTTTGCTTTGAAGGCTTCCTGCCGCAGAAGAAAGGGCGGCAGACACGCCTGAAACAACTGACGGAAGAGAGCCGGACTATGATCTTCTATGAATCGCCGTATCGCGTGGTGAAAACACTCTCCGGGCTTGCGGAGAATCTGGGTGACGACCGGGCGGCTTCGGCGTCGAGGGAAATATCAAAGGTCTATGCGGAAACGGTGAGAGGCACTCTTAGGGAGTTGATCACCCGCTTTACCGAAAATGAACCGAGGGGAGAATTTGTAATTGTCGTGGCAGGAAAAGAAAAGTGAAAATATAAACTAATTAGAATGAAACATTTATGAAAATGAAAAAGATTGGAATACTGTTTTTTATTGTGGGGCTCACGGCCTCATGTACAAACGTGAAAGAATCGAAAGAGTATAGGGAGCTTCAGGCTCAACGCGATTCTTTGTTGCAGCAGTCTGCCGGAACTGAAGTCGAAGCGGCTGAGATGATGGCGGTGATCAGCGAGGTAGAAGAAAACTTCGCCAAGATCAGGGAGGCGGAAAAATATATCTCCACACAGTCGGCGCAAGGGGGTGAAATGAATCAACCTACCCTTGACAAGGTGAATGAGAATTTCAAGATGATCAACGAGATACTGCAACGGAACAAAAAGCAATTAGACGAACTGAACAGGAAATACAGCGGGAGCAATAAAGAAATAGCGTCGCTGAAGAATACGATCAACCGGTTGAATGACGAAATGAAAGAAAGCTCTTCCCGTCTGGTGGAATTGCAAAACCAACTGGCGCAGAAAGACGAGCAGATTATCCGGCTTTCGCAGGATATTGCTTCCCTGGCTGTGGAGTCCGAACAACAAACGGCCACTATCCGGGAGCAAGACCGGTCGTTGCATACGGCTTACTACGTTTTCGGCACGTCCGGCGAACTGAAAGACCAGAAGATCCTTTCCGGCGGATTTCTGCAACAGACGCGTGTGTTGCAAGATACCTTCAATAAGGATTATTTCCTGAAAATCGACGTTCGCGAGGTGACGGAGATACCGTTGTATGCCTCAAAAGGCAAGCTCTGGTCTACTCATCCCGAAGGTACTTACGAACTTGTAAAAGGCAGCGACGGAAACCTCACTTTCCGGATCACCGATACCCAGCGTTTCTGGAGCCTCACCAAGTATCTTATTATTGAAGTGAATTGATTTACGGATCGATACATTAAACCGGATTGAAAAATAAATGTTGCGGAGTGGCCGGAAACCACTCCGTGATTTTTTACCGATGAGTTATAAAAATCTTTTTATTGACCTCGACGACACTCTTTGGGATATACATAGAAACGGAAAAGAGTGCTTAGAGGAAATTTACCGTGATTACGGGTATGAGAAATTCT
The DNA here is from genome assembly GCA_031284475.1 of Proteiniphilum sp. Taxonomy (GTDB): domain Bacteria; phylum Bacteroidota; class Bacteroidia; order Bacteroidales; family Dysgonomonadaceae; genus Proteiniphilum. The sequence continues at coordinate 6,976 of JAISZV010000326.1, forward strand.
ACCCTACGTTTGAGGCGTATTATAATGTCTATATGCCCGTCAACCATCATCTCTGGGCTTTGTACAGGCAGGGAGAGGTTACGAAAGAAACGCTTGTTGTGGAGCGTTTTCTGTCGCCTTTAAGGGCGTTCGGCATTGATGACGCCGGGTATGCAAAGAGATTGAGTGACGATTTTCTGGAAAGAACTACCCGTAAAACGAGGTTGATCGACGGGGCATTGGAACTGTTGGATTACCTGAAACCCAAATACAGAATGCATATTCTTTCCAACGGATTTAGGGAGGTACAGTTCAAGAAGATTGAAAATTCGGGGTTAAGGCCTTATTTTGATAAGATAATCCTTTCGGAAGATGCGAAGGCCAACAAGCCGCATCCCGGTATATTTACCTATGCATTGAAAAATACCAATTCGCGGCGCGATCAAACCGTGATGATCGGCGATAGTTGGGAGGCCGATATTGTGGGAGCGCGGCAGAGCCGTATCGCGCAAGTATGGTTTAACCCCGCAGGTATATCCCCGGATGGTTTTGAACCTACGCATACTGTGAAGACACTGGACGAAATCAAAAATATTCTGTAGTTATTCGGTTGTCCGGCGCAGCGGCATGGTCATGCACCTGGGGCCGCCGCCTCCGCGGGGAAGTTCCGAACCTTCGAGGGTGATCACACAATTGCCTGCGGAAGCAATATCCCATTGACCCTTGACTACGTCGGCGGCTTTTACCACTTCAAACCCGTTCTTGTTCAGTTCTTCCAATGTGTGGATATTCCGTGCATAGGAGATTACCTTGCCGGGCGCGATAGCTAAGAAATTAGCGCCGCTGTGCCATTGCTCCCTCTCCTGATCCCAATCGTCGGCTTTTCCGCCGCATACAACCGGCGTCAGATCGACTCCCAGTTTTCGCAACAGGCTCAGAATACCGCTCGCTGAAGAGATCTTTGTCGTCTTGCCGTTGTCTATTTGCATATACACGGTTTGATAGGGAGAATCATCCATAATCAGCGGTTTGTAAACCATTGCCTTGTCGTTATCGAGCAGGGTAAATACCATGTCGAGGTGAATGAACGATTCGGGCGATTCCGGCAGTTGCTGCACGATGATATGCTTCTTTCCCGAACCGGTCTTGCAGAACTCCCGCACGAGCATATCTATACCCTGTGTGCTGGTTCTCACTCCGTTGCCGATCAGCAGGATGTCGTCTCTCACAACCAGAAGGTCGCCGCCTTCCATCTTTACGGAAGGGTTGTTTTGCGACAAATCATAGCTGTTCACCACATTCCCGTTAAAAAAGAGACCGCTTTTGAAGATAGCCTCCATGATCAGCGATTCCCGTATGCGGACGGTATTGGCCATCTTGCAAACCAGCACATTATTCCCGATTACAGCCGAGGGGTCGCGCGTGAAATAATAGTTGTAGAGCGGTCTCAATGCGTAGTACTCATCACGCAGGAAATCGGTCAGCGTATCTACCCTGAGGGGAAGTCCCTCTATCAGTACCTTTGCGAGGATGGGAGCGGTAAGTTCCATCAGGTAATCGATATACTCCGTTGCCTGTTCCGTGGCGCATATTTTACAGAGCAGATCATTTTTCAGACGCTCATGTTCCAATACCTTTATCAGCAGATCCGATACTTCATACACATCCGACGTTTTTTTCAACACAGCCAGCAGTTGGTCGTATTCCCTCCTGGCAATGGAAAGGTTCAGTATATCGCTGTATAAAGCTCTTTGTGCATGCCGGGGAGTCATGTTTTCCACTTCGGCGCCGGGATAATGAATCAGTACGGCTTCCAGTTTTCCGGTCTCCGACTGGATTTGCAGGGTGCATTTCTTGTTTTCGGTCATAACAGTAAGTTAATTATTAAAACAAAAGTAGATAATATCTGTTGCTTTTTTCTCTTTTTTTCTCTATTTTTGGACAATTATATTTTTACAATGGGACAAATTACCCTGAAAGATATTGCCCAGGCGCTCAATCTCTCTCCATCCACCGTTTCGAGAGCGATGAAGAACCATCCTGCTATCAGCGAGGATACGAGAAAGATTGTGCAGAAATATGCGGAGGAGCACAGGTATAAACCCAATATACTGGCCTTGCAACTGCGTACGAACAGGAATAATACTATCGGCGTAATTGTACCCGAAATTGTGCATTATTTCTTCTCCACAGTGCTTTCAGGTATTCAGGAGGAAGCGGAGAGCGAAGGTTATAAACTGCTCTTCTGCCACTCGCAGGAAGATTATGAGCGGGAAGTGAAAAGCGTGGAAACCCTGCTCGACGCCAGGGTATGCGGAATTTTGGCTTCACAATCGAAAGAAACAAAGGAATACGGCCATTTCCAGGAAATTATCGACAATAATATTTACCTTGTCTTTTTTGACCGGATATGCACGGGTATCAATACCGATAAAGTGGTGGTGGATGACTACGCGGGCGCCTTTAAAGCGGTTGAATATCTGATAGGGACGGGGTGCGAACGAATTGCTTTCCTCGGTTCCCATCCATCGATGCCTATCGCCAATAACCGGAGAATGGGCTATGAAGATGCGTTGCGGAAGCATAAGCTGCCTATCCTGAAAGAGATGAACAGGGTATGCGATACGGTTAAACTGGCAAGAGAGGTTGTGCCCGGAATGTTGCAACTCAAACCCTGTCCGGATGCTTTTTTCTGCATCAACGACGAGGTGGCCGCCTATTGTATGCAAATGGCGAAATCAGCTGGTTTCAAAATACCGGAGGATATCTCCGTATGCGGCTTTACCAACAGTTATATCACAGATGTAACGGATCCCACATTGACCACGGTAGACCAGCATGGTTTCGAGATAGGAAAAGCGGCTGCACGATTGCTTATTAACCGTATTGAAGGCAAAGAAACCAAACCGGGTATCGTTAGCCGGTTGATCAAGACCGACTTAGTGATTAAAGGCTCAACGAGAAAATAGTTATTAATTCATGTTACGCAAAGTCATGTCTTTTGTGTCAAGGCTCACATATGGGAATAGTCGAGGCTCGATTACGGGAATACTCAAGGCTACGAAAACGGTAAGACTGCGTAACATGAGTTATTAAACATTATATTGATTAAGAAATGAGATAATTGACAGTCAGATACCTGAAATCTTACTCGATATAAACTCTATTCAATAGTAATTCAATTCATAATTTTACAACATGAAGAAAAGGCGTTTATCTTTTTGGGAGATATGGAACATGAGTTTCGGCTTTTTGGGTATTCAATTCGGTTTTGCATTGCAGAACGCAAACGTGAGCCGTATTTTTGAGACCCTCGGCGCAAAGGTGGAAGATATACCCATCCTATGGATTGCGGCTCCCATCACCGGATTGATTATACAGCCCATTATCGGGCATTTGAGCGACAAAACCTGGAACCGTTTCGGACGGCGGCGGCCCTATTTTATGATAGGCGCTGTCTTTACTACGCTGGCGCTGTTCTTTATGCCCAATTCTCCCTCTCTCTGGATCGCAGCAGGAATGTTGTGGATCATGGACGCCTCCATCAATATCTCGATGGAACCGTTCAGAGCGTTTGTCGGCGATAACCTTCCCACCGAACAGCGGACAAAGGGTTTCGCCATGCAGAGTTTCTTTATCGGTACCGGGGCGGTAGTGGCTTCCGCATTACCCTATATGCTGACTAACTGGTTCCGCGTTTCAAATATAGCCGGAGAGGGAGTGGTTCCCTTGTCCGTAAAGTTATCATTTTATATAGGCGGCGTAGTATTGCTTGCTTCGGTGCTTTATACCGTTTTCACATCGAAGGAGTATTCCCCGGAAGAGTTGATTGCTTTTGAGGAAGAGAAAGAGAGGGCAACCGGCGTAAAGACGATGGCGAAAGCGCCGGTAACGCCGTCGCAATTCTTAAAGAACGGGGCAGTGTGGACTCTCATAGGCCTTGCCGCTACTTTTCTGATCATGTTTACCGGGCTGGGCGATCAAAATAAACAGCTTTATATTGTGGGAGGACTGTTGCTCGTTTTCGGCGTTGTACTTATCATCTTCGGGCTTATCAAAGGAAAGCCGGACGAACCGACCGGACTGGCGGGGATCATGAACGATCTGTTGCATATGCCGAGGACGATGGGACAACTCGCTGTCGTGCAATTCTTCTCCTGGCTTGCATTCTATGCTATGTGGATATATACCGTGCAGGCCATTACGCAACATGTGTACGGTACTACCGATTCCACATCGGCATTGTATAATCAGGGAGCCAACTGGGTAGGGGTGTTGTTTGCCGTGTATAATGCCGTTTCGGCCGTAACTGCTTTCCTCCTGCCCGTGATTGCCAGGCAGATAGGCCGGAAAGCAACCCATGCAATAGCGCTTACATTGGGAGGGATTTCCTTTATTTCGCTTTACTTTATCAAAGATCCCGTCATGTTGCTTATCCCGATGATAGGGGTGGGTTTCGCCTGGAGCAGCATTCTCTCAATGCCTTATGCGATTCTTACCGGTGCGCTGCCGGCCGGTAAGATGGGCACCTATATGGGGATATTCAATTTCTTTATCGTGATACCTCAGATTCTGGCGGCCAGCATACTTGGTTCTATTACCCGCGACTTGTTCCACAGACAGGTGATCCTGACGATGACGCTTGCCGGTTGTTCCCTTATACTGGGAGGCCTCTCCGTCCTTTTCGTACAGGATAAGGACGATGTGTACCGGTTGGCGAGGAGATGATTAATAATGTGCCAATGTGACTAATAAGATAATGAGGGAGATGGGAAAGCGGAAATATAATATATATATGTATAGGAGAAAAAGAAGAAAAACGATTCAGGCGGTTGTCTGTTCGCTGCTGGCGCTCGGCATTGTTTCATGCGGATTAAAAAAAGAGGAACAACAGATTGATACGGACTCCCGGAAAGAGTGTGTATATGAATACGGTATATGTGTCGATTCCCTGAATGTAGTCCGTTACGAGATCAGGCGAGGGGATTATCTCGCTTCTATTTTGTCCGGCCTGGGATTTACGGCTACTGAGGCCGAAAAGATAATAGAAGCCGTATCGCCGTTTTATCCTCCTTCAAGATTGCAGGCCGGAAATTCGTATGCCGCAATCACATCGCAGGATTCGACGCAGGCTGTCAGGTATGTTGTATTTGAGAAATCGCGTACCGATTATACCGTAGTGGATCTGACTGCGGACACCCCGGCTGTATATGATTATACAAAACCCGTTACCCTGAAACGAGAATATGCCGAAGGAACAATCACCTCTTCCATGTGGAACGCGATTATCGATACCGGCGCGCCTGCTTTACTGGCCCTTAAACTCTCGGATGTGTATGCCTGGCAGATCGATTTCTTCGACGTGAAAGAGGGCGATTCGTTTCGTTTAATGTATGATGTAGCTTATATCGACGATACCACTATGGTGGGGATATCTTCTATCGAAGGGGCTGTTTTCACTCATCAGGACAGGAATTTCCGGGCGATCCCGTTTCAACAGGACTCTGTTATGGAGTTTTTTGACGAGAGCGGCAATAGCTTGCGGAAAACATTCTTGAAAGCGCCGCTTGATTTCTTCCGCATTACCTCGAAGTTTTCCAACTCCCGCTTTCATCCCGTATTGAAACGCTACCGGGCGCATCACGGCGTGGATTATGCCGCACCGGTGGGTACGCCCGTCAAGACCATCGGCGACGGGGTAGTGGTTGAGAAAGGATTTCAACAAGGCGGGGCGGGGAATTTTCTGAAGGTCAAACACAATTCTGCCTATACGACTACTTATATGCACCTGAGCCGTTTTGCCAAGGGGATTGAGAAAGGAAGCCCGGTGAAGCAGGGCGATGTGATCGCTTATGTGGGATCTACCGGCTTATCGACCGGGCCTCATCTCGATTTTCGTGTACATAAGAACAACCAGCCTGTTAATCCGCTTACCGTTGAGTCGCCTCCCTGCCTGCCGGTGAGGCCCGAACTGATGGATAGCTTTACGCTCGTGCAGGACAGGGTGATGTTCCGGTTAGACAGCTTACGGATGGCAAGGCGGAGGCTTGGCGGATAAATCCGCAGGAATAATAGATATGACAAGCTATGATACATTCATGAAGTCAATAAATAATATAGAATGAAAGAGCTTTGTTATAGCGCAAAAGCAAAGAAAGACCTTAAAAAGTACAGAAATAATCCTACTAAAATGAGAAAGTTGTACCAGGTATTAGAAATGCTTATGAATGAAATTGAATAGCCCAAAACATTTAGACCTCATAAACTAACCGGACAATATAAAGGTTGCATGGAATGTCATTTAGAGGAAGATTTTCTTCTTATTTGGATAGATGACAATACCGATACAACTGAACTTCTTAGGATTAGTACACATTCGGACCTATTCAAACAATAATTGATTCAAAAGCCTGCCGCCTTTTTCTGAAATCCCCGCTTGCTTTCTCATAAAAGCCCGCCGCCTTTTCCTCAAAAGCTCGCCGGCTTTTCTCTAAAAGCTCGCCGGCTTTTTTAAAAAGCAGGCGGGCTTTTGGGGTATCGTTCGGAAAAGGGTTATTTTGCTTTTTCGTACTTAAGCGTGGAGAGCATTTCTCTCAAGTAGACGATCGGACGGGATGTAACTTTACCGCCTTTGATTCCGGATGATACCGCCTTACGGTATTGCGCCCGGTTTAAAGAAAACCGTATCTCATTTTCCCTGAGACGGCACGTTATGTTGCTCCGGACGGCGCGGATATACCCCCGAAGCCGGCTCAATCTTCTTGCGAAAGAGGTATGATTGAGCCGTTTCGGGCAGCGCGGGTATTACTCCCCGAAACTGACGTATATCCTAAAACTGTTCGCAGGGATGGTAATAGGCATTGTTCCCGAAGGCACATAGAGCGTTGCAGGCGGACTCATGTAATTATACCACAATCCGGTTTTCGGGAAGGTTGCCTCCGTTGCGATGGGGTTATTGGTGAAGTTTCCAATCACCACCACCTGTTTCGCTTCGCCGAATGAGGAGAGGGTAATAGACCTGCCGGTTTCCCAAAATGAGGGCGTTACTTTCCAATCGAGACCGGCAGTAGCATTGAACAGTTCCGGATGATCGAAACGAAGCGCAATCAGTTTTGCGTAAACGTCGTGCAGTTCTTTTCGTTGCGCTACATCCGCATAATCCCATTTGACGGGCTTCTTGCCGGTACGCCCGTTCTGCTCAATGGAAACATCATATCCCACCTCTCCGAACTGCCAGATCATTTTGGGGCCGGGAACGGTGAAGAAGAAAGCGGCGTTGGCCGCTAACTGCGCCGTCTGCGCACTGAGGCTTGTCTTGAGGTTTTCGCTGCCCCATTGGGTTTGTTTATAGGCGGCGCGTTCTTCGTCGTGGCTCTCCATGTAGCTTACCAGGCTGTTCGCGGGACGGGAAGCTCCGTAATAGGTTCCCGAAAAACCGGAATCTTCCTTATATCCCATCGCCGCCTGGCAGTACGCATGGTTCATATTGCGCCAGACCATCATCCCCGCATCGCTTAATTCCTTTTCCTCCGCGTCATCGGCAAAATGTTCCAGGATAACCGGCGCGTCCGGTTTTATCTCTTTTACGGCATTGTTGTATTCTTTCAGGATAGCGATGCGGGATGCATCATAATTGCCTGCCGTTGATTCCGTTGATTGCTTCTGCGTGAAGCCTTTGGTCAAGTCGAACCGGAAGCCATCGATATGGTATTCTTTCAGCAGGAATTGCAGGTTGCGTTTCACAAACTCCTTCACCAAGTCCGATTCGTGATTGAAATCGTGGAATACGCTATAAGGATGAGGCGCAACTACATTGAAGTAAGGATTATTGGCTGCCGTACGGTTATTGCCTGCGTCCCACCACATTTTTGCAAACGGATTAGCGCCGGTAGCGTGATTGTAAACCACATCGAGTATCACCGCCATGCCCCGTTGGTGGCACGCATCAATAAACTCTTTGTACATCCGGTCGCTGCCGTAGGCTTTGTCCATCGCAAAGAAGAAAGCGGGATTATATCCCCAACTGTCGTTGCCGTCGAACTCCTGTACCGGCATCAGTTCGACGGCATTCACGCCGAGCGATTGCAGGTAATCCAACTTGGACATTGCGCCGTTGATGTCGCCGCTCTCCGTGAAATCGCGGAGTAACATCTCGTAAATGACCATATTGTCCCGTGCGGGAACCTCGAAACCGGCCACCTGCCAGGTATAGGTTTCCGGTCGGGTTTGGAATATCGAAACAATGCCAACGGCTCCTTCAGGATAGGTTTTGTTGCCGGGATAGGTGGATGATGAAATATAGGGATCGTTCGACGGGTCGAGTATTTTGCGTGCGTAGGGATCGGCTACCCGGATGGGATCGCCGCCGGTTTTACCTATATAATACTGGAAAGCATACTCCTTAGCGGGATCCAGACCGTTGACCGTAATCCACCAGCAACCGGCGGCGTCGTCGCGGAACATCTGTGATTTCTCGTCGTTACTCAGCTTCCAACCGTTGAAGTCGCCGATAACATGGGCGAAATCTTTACTCTCGCCGTTTTTATCCTTGTCGTATAACGCCAATGTAACGGTGTTGTTATTCACAATATTGATGCCGTAGTTCAGTCCGGCCGGCATGGGACTGCGTTTTATCGCGCCCGGTTGAAAGGGCGTGTGTTTGCTGTCGTTTATATTTTCGATAAAGAAATCTTCCGCAAATCCTTTCTTTGTTCCGTCGGCGCTGCGGATAACGATCCCTATCTTTGTGACGGGCGTCTCCCCCGACCCAAACCATTGGCGAATGGAAGGAGTGAACAGGATGCTCCATGCGCTTTGTTCGCCCTCTACTTTGGTCATTTTACATTTGGCCGAGTTTTGGTTCCATTCGGCAGGGACGAATTGCCACGCGCCTTCCGATATAATACCGGTATGAATGTAAACGTCGCCCGTATAATTATAGAGCGGCGAGCCGGAAGCCGCTTTGAACCATAAGGTCAGTTCCTTGTCGGCGTCCGCTTTTTCGGGGCTCCATGAAAGCCCTTCTTTAATTGTTGCAGGCGGCTCAGGCTTAGGTTCCGGTTTGGGTTCGGGAACATCTTTCCCGCAAGCAAAGGCGAAAAGCAGGAGAAATAGTATATAGAATGTTTTGGGGGATATTTGCATTGTTATACGTTTTTTTTTCGGTTCGTATTTATACTCCGCGAGTTCACCGG
>JAISZV010000334.1 GCA_031284475.1 Proteiniphilum sp.
GGATCGCCAACCCGGAATTGCAGGGCGTTATGAAACAAGCGGCCGAAAATCTTCAAAACATCAAAGCGCCTGCAGCGCCTATGTCTCTGAAAGAAGCCTTGGAGATCATCAACTCTGAGGCGCGAAAACTGCAAAACCGCCACATGGAGCTTTATAACACTTACCATGAACATAAAAAAGCGTTGAAGGCGCTCATCGATACCGAACCGGAGAAGCCCCTTCTGCTGGGCATGAAAAAATGGAAACAGGAACATGACCGATGGAGCGCCGAAAAAGACGCTTTGACAAAGACTCTCATGGAAGATTTAACCGCTCTTGGCTGTGTCATGGATTATACAAAAAATGCGAAGAATCCGGTACGGGCGGAAGCAGAAGTGAAGCGCCGGCATAAATCCAACCGGGAAGACACTTTTCGGGAAGCCGCGGCGCTTCACCCGGAGGCTATGAACGTGATCCGCGCGGACGCGGCCCGCAAGAAAGAAGAGGAGCGCAAAACCAGAGAAATAAAAGAAGCCGCGGAACGGCGGGAAAAAGAACGCCGCGAGGCGCTCTACGGAGAAGCCAAAAAACTGATGCGTCAGGCCGGGATGTCGGGTAAATGGACTTTCGTCTTTGACGCCCAGACAGACGGGCGGGGATACTCCGGTGAAATTATCGGGATTGTTCCGTGGGAGGGGAAGTTTGTGGCGGTGCAGAAGTTAAGCGACGAAATGGCTGTTCTCCACAGGCTCAAGGCCATGCCGGAGGCTCTGGCCGTGGGTGCAAGATTGACTATTGCCCATGACCCCGACAAAGGAATTTTTATAGCGCCTGAGCGGGAAAAGAGCAGGGAGATGTATAGAGGGCGATGACCTTTTGAGGTATTGTTGCTGATTTGGAGGTGTTGGCAAGGCGGAGGGGATCATGATATTGGCCTTATTTTTTTGTGATAAAATCCATCTGAACTTATATGAGAAAAACTCCTATAAGAGCCTCATCAGAGGGGGCGTAATCGTAATTACGCACCGACAAGATGCCAAGTGAGCTTGGAAAATCTTGCCGGTGTTTTTTGTTCCGGCATAAACAGGAGATTACCGTGGACATTATAGCCGGAAATATCAGAAAAATTTATTTTCATTATTTATTTGCGGGGCTCGGAAGTTCGATTATCACTTCCATTTACAGTACGGTAGATATGGTGGTATCGGGGCAATATGAAGGCCCTGCCGCTTCCGCCGCATTGTCGGTTATCTCTCCCATGTGGTCTTTATTCATGAGTATCGGCCTTCTGATTGGTATTGGAGGCGCTATTTCGATGAGTGTTCTGCGCAGAGCGGGGGATGAAACACAATCAAATGAGTTTTTTACCGTATCCCTGATTTCCGCTATCATAATAAGCTCCGTTCTCACTGGTTTCTTCCTTATTTTTCAGAGAAGATTTTTTGTATTCTGCGGTGCTGACACGGAGGTATTACCCTACGCTCTGGCTTACTCAAAATGGGTGATTGTCGCAATACCTTCCTTTGTCATCGGCATAATTTTAAACAGCTTCATTCGTAATGACGGCGCTCCGTTCCTGGCGATGCTTTCCGTTATATGCGGCGGCGTGTTGAATATATTCGGGGATATATTTTTTGTGTTTACCTGTGATATGGGCATCGAGGGGGCGGGACTGGCCACAATGCTCGGCCAACTGACGGCGTTGCTTATTTCATGCGGTTATTTTTGGAGCAAAAAACGTAAATTCCGAATTGTGAAGCCTCAAAAAATCATAAACAAGATACGTCAGATTGTTTCCATAGGTTTTTCTCCGTTTATTGTTGATATATCCTATGGTTTTGTTATTTTTTCCTTTAATAATCAAATTATGCGCTACTCCAATTCAACATATCTGGCAATATTTGGGACGCTTACAAACATAACAATTCTTTTCCAATCGTTGTTTTATGGTTTGGGTCAGGCAATCCAGCCGATTGTTTCTTCAAACTTTGGCGTAAGAAACTTTGATCGCGTAAGAAGCGTTTTGAAATTTGCGCTTATCACGGCTGTGGCGATGGGAATAATCTTTTTTTCTTTGGCTGTTTGTTTCCCTGATGCCATTCTGCGGATGTATATGGACGCCACCGTGGAAATTTTGACCCTTGGGCCGGTAATTGTCCGCGTATTTTCTTTCGACTATTTGCTGATGGGGATCAATATTGTCACAAGTTATTACCTTCAGGCGCTGAAGCAATCGGCCAGCGCCCTCGCTATTTCATTACTGAGGGGTTTTGTCATCTGCCTGATTCTGGTAATCCTGCTTCCGGCAATAGCCGGATTTAACGCCATTTGGCTGACGATGCCGCTTACGGAATTATTGACATTATTTGTTGCGCTTAAATTGTTGCGGGAAAAATGAGGCGGAATGCTTATTGGCTGTTTTGAAAACGCCGGCAGAGAGTGGAAGCCGAAAGGACACGTCGCACTTGGAATACACTTATTAAGCGTTCTTTTTTGCCCTGATAAACAATCTCAACGGCGCCTCCGTCAATCACTCGGCGAAGGGTGGCTTTTGAGAACAAGTCTGCCGTGAAAGAGATTGAAGCGCTGCACAGCGTCAGGATCGCCAATATGACAAAGAAGAACGCCCGTCTTTTTCATTCTTTGCCGGTGTTCGTACATAGCAGATAATCTTCCTCGTCCCCAAAATCCAGTTCCAACTGTCGGTAGCCTGTGCTGTCCGCCTCTTTCGCGTTTCCTACGGTAAGGCCCATCAGCCGTATTTTCTTGTTTTCCCCAAAATCGACGGATGCGAGTAGCTCTTTGCTGACGGCCCAGAACGTCTCGAACTTTTTAATGCTCTTCGCCAAAGTTTTCCGTTTCGATGTTTCGCGGAAATCGGCGTACTTTATCTTGAGCGTCACCGTGCGCCCGGTGAAAGCGTGACGTGAAAGCCGCTCCCATACCTCTTTGGCGATAGACCAGAGCTTTTCTTTCAATTCCGCTTCATCGCAAAGGTCGATTACAAATGTATTTTCAGCCCCGAGGGACTTGCGAATCCGGAGTGCCTCGACTTCCCGTTCGTCCACGCCTCGAGCGTTCAGGTAGTAGATGTGCCCTATTTTACCAAAATGTCCGGTCAGCGCGGCTTCGTCGTATTTTTTCAGGTCTCTGCCCGTGTGGATTCCCAAGCGGTGCATTTTCTCAGCCGTGACCTTGCCGATGCCCCAGAACTGTTCGATTTTCAATTCCTCCGCGAATTTCTCGGCATCGCGTGGCAGGAC
>JAISZV010000021.1 GCA_031284475.1 Proteiniphilum sp.
GGGCGTAACCGGGACTGTAAAAAATCATTTCAATCCTGATCTGATTGGCGCCACGTGAACCGGATTTGCTCTTAAAATTAATCGTGTACATGTTAATTAATTTGTATTAATAGCTCCTGGTCAGGCTTAATTACCCTGCATAATTGCCTGCATAAGATTAGGGTTATTTGCTGTTAACCGGCTAAAATCAACGGAAAATATACAAATAAGTTATTTGTCCGTACTACCGATTTTGATTAACTGTTTTGATATTAATTTGTTAGAAAAGAATTTGAATATGTATTAAAATTTGATATTTTTGCGACGCAAAGATATACATTTCAACTGATTTAAGCCATGACCAAATTAAGATGCAAAGATACAAGTTTAGATGTTTTTTCGCTTGCTCGCTTCGCCCGCTGTCTCAATAATTTTTATTCGTTTGTGTATAATTGAGGGTTTTATGCTATCTTTGTCAAGATTTTCGAGAGAGGGAAGTTATGTCAAAATCCAAATAATTATTTTCAGAAAACTATCAATAATGCAGGAGAAACCATTTAAAATCTTTTCGGGCACCAAGTCTCGTTACTTTGCTGAAAAGGTATGCAACAGCCTGGGTTGCCCGCTGGGTAACATGATCATAGAACATTTTGCCGACGGAGAGTTTGCCGTTTCCTATGAAGAGTCAATCCGCGGCGATCAGGTATTTCTTATTCAATCCACTTTCCCCAATTCCGACAACCTGATGGAACTGTTGCTGATGATTGACGCCGCCAAACGCGCTTCGGCAAAATCCATCGTCGCAGTAATTCCTTATTTCGGCTGGGCCAGGCAAGACAGAAAAGACAAGCCGCGTGTGAGTATCGGGGCAAAGTTGATTGCGGACATGCTGGCGGCTGCCGGGATCAACCGCCTGATCACGATGGACTTGCACGCAGATCAGATTCAGGGATTTTTCAATGTGCCGGTAGATCATCTCTATGCCTCCGGCGTCTTCATTGAATATGTTAAACAACTTGACCTGAAGAACATGGTTATCGCTACTCCCGATGTGGGCGGTACAAAACGCGCCAGCGCCTATTCCAAATTCCTCGGATGCCCGATGGTGATCTGTTATAAACTCAGGAAGAAAGCCAACGAAATATCGGACATGCAGATTATCGGGGATGTGCAGGGTATGGATGTGCTACTCATTGATGATATTGTGGATACTGCCGGCACCATTACCAAGGCAGCCGACCTGATCATGGATAACAAAGCCAATTCGGTGAGGGCCGTAGCCAGCCATGCCGTGATGTCTGATCCCGCTTCGTTGAGAGTCGATCAATCGAAACTGACGGAGATGATATTTACCGATAGCATTCCCTATTCCCGGAAATCGGAAAAGGTAAAGATACTTTCCGTAGCAGACATGTTTGCCGACTCCATCATGAGGGTATGCAACAACGAATCCATCAGTTCGTTGTATCTGGTTTAAACTGCTTTCTCACAGGTGGGAGTATTGCCGGAGCTCTACCTCTTTGATGGTTTGCAGTAATCCCTCGCAGGCGTCTTCCAGCAGGTTGAGCACCAACTCGAAGCCCGATGCGCCGCCGTAATAGGGATCGGGAATATGGTCGTAATAGGGGTATTGTTGGGTAAATTCGGTTATCATGTAGATCTTATCCATTTGCTCCTGACCGGTTGCCATTGCTTTTATATTGGTGAAGTTTTGCCTGTCCATCGCAAGGATATAATCGAAATCATCGAAATCGGACTTCCTGAATTTCCGGGCCGGACTGTCAAAAACATATCCCCTTCTTTCGCCGTGCAACCGCATACGTTCATCGGGGAGTTCGCCTTCATGCCACCCGGAAGTGCCGGCCGAATCCACTTCGATTACATCCTGCAAGCCGTTTTTCTCCACAACAGTCGCCATAATGCCTTCGGCTGCCGGCGAACGGCAGATATTTCCAAGACAGACAAAAAGCAGGCGGCTCTTTTTTTTCTTTCCCCCTTTAAAAGTCATCATTTAAAGCAGATTTTTTGTAACCTTAACAATAACTGCAAAGGTAATGGAAATTCAGCAAATTACAAAAATTATATTTCCCGATTATTTATATTACCTTTGCATTTTAGGTTTCATAAATTTATTTTTGAGAGAATACTATTCATGGATCAAAACCCGAATGTTCATAATCGTCCCGCGGCACAGGATTTCCCCATTGCCGTATCGGAGAAAGAAGTCAAATTGGAGATCAAAAAAAATGGAATTATACGTATACTTTACGTTGTTGGGGGTACGGTTTCATTTATACTCGCCATTCTGGGCATCGTGGTGCCCGGCCTTCCGGTAACTCCTTTCGCGCTGTTATCCGCTTATCTTTACGCTAAAAGTTCTCCCAAACTCTATAATTGGCTACTAAATAATAAGGTGTTAGGCCCCCGGATCAGGAATTACCAACGCCGGAAAGGGATTACCCGCAAAGGGAAATTAGGAGTGATCGCTTTTATGGCGGTCATGACGCTTTTTTCTTCATTTATAGTAGTCGGCGCCGGCACGCTCAGGTGGGCGATTCTTTCGCTGGGAACTATCGGCTGTATCGTGGTGACATTCTTTGTACCCAACGCAAAAGAGGAGTGAGGCGGGAAAGGTAATCGGGCGGGCGTATCGCAATTTATTTTTACACTTTTTCTTTCGGATAACCTATATGAGTTCAAACTCAAATATCCGGTTCTCGAAGAGTTAATTTTAATTTCGGGACAGCCTCCAAACCGGTGGAACTGCGCTTAACCACAGAATTTCCCCAGCATCTCTTTCATCTCCTGTTGCAGTTTTCGCGCTTCCTGGGCGGCAGTATAGGAGAAATCTTCGCTGCTATCGGCATAAATAATTCCCCGCGAAGAATTAACCAGCAGGCCGCAGCTTTTATTCATTCCGTAGCGGCATACCTCTTCCAATGAGCCTCCCTGCGCTCCCACGCCGGGCACCAGCAGGAAATGACCGGGTACGATCTTCCGCACGTCCTCAAACAGTTTCCCTTTGGTGGCGCCCACCACATACATCATCTGCTCACCGGTAGCCCATTGCTGCGACACACGCAGTACTTTCTCAAACAGGCGCTCGCCGTTCCGGTCTTCCGTCAATTGAAAATCGAGCGAACCCTCGTTGCTGGTAAGCGCAAGCAGAATTACCCACCGTTCGGGATAAGCCAGGAAAGGTTTTACGCTGTCTTTTCCCATATAAGGGGCGACCGTCACAGCGTCGAGTTTTACCTCATCGAAAAAAGTACGCGCATACATTTCGCCGGTGTTGCCTATGTCGCCCCGCTTGGCGTCGGCAATGATGAACTGCTCCGGGTAACGTTGCCGTATGTAGGCGACGGTTTTCTCGAAAGTAATCCACCCTTTCGCGCCTTCGCTTTCATAAAAGGCAAGATTTGGTTTATAGGCTACGCAGTAGGGTGCGGTGGTATTGATAATGGCTTTATTAAATTCATAAACAGGATCTTCTGTGTCCAGCAGGTGTTCGGGAATCTTTTTTATATCCGTATCCAGTCCCACGCAAAGGAAAGACTGCTTTTTCCGTATCTGTTCAAATAGTTGTTGCTTGGTCATATTGTTATTTATATGGTAACATCTACATTTCCGCCTCTTTCATTCTTTCGGCATTCTCGCTTACCATCAACCGGTCGATAACGCCCTGTATATCGCCTTCCATAAATACCGGGAGGTTGTAAACGGTGTAGTTGATGCGATGATCGGTGATGCGTCCCTGGGGATAGTTGTAGGTGCGGATCTTGGCGGAACGGTCGCCCGTAGAGACCATCGTTTTCCGGCGGGAGGCAATGTCCCCCTGCCGTTTGGAGAGTTCTATATCATAGAGTTTCGTGCGCAACATCTGCATGGCTATTTCCCTGTTCTTGAGCTGCGAACGGGCTTGCTGGCATACGACTACAATACCCGACGGCCTGTGGGTGAGTTGTACTTTGGTTTCGACTTTGTTCACATTCTGCCCGCCGGCCCCGCTCGAACGGGCGGTATGGAAATCAATGTCGGCCGGATTAAGCTCCACGTCAAACTCTTCCGCTTCGGGCAGCACGGCGACCGTAGCGGCAGAGGTATGAACGCGCCCCTGGGTTTCCGTCTGGGGTACCCGTTGCACGCGATGTACGCCCGATTCGTATTTCAATGTGCCGTAAACATCATTGCCGCCCACGGTGAAGATGATTTCTTTGTAACCGCCGGAAGCGCCTTCGGTAAAGCTGACCAATTGGGTTGTCCAGCCTTTGTTTTCGCAGTATTTGACGTACATCTTGTAGAGGTCTCCCGCGAAAATGGCCGCTTCGTCGCCTCCGGTACCGCCGCGGATTTCCATTACCACGTTTTTGGCGTCTTCGGGATCGGCAGGGATGAGCAGTAGTTTGATCTTTTCTTCCAGCAGGGGAAGTTTTTCGGTGTTGGCGGACAATTCTTCATTGGCGAGTTGCCGTAAATCGGAGTCCGATTCGTTGGAGAGTATGTTCTTTGCCTCGGCGACGCTTTCCAACGCGGACTTATACTCGTTACACACGTCCACAATCTTTTGGAGGTCGCTGTACTCTTTGTTCAGTTTTACGTATCGTTCCATATCCGAAATCACTTCCGGATCGGTAATCAACGTGCCCACCTCTTCGAAGCGGGTGATCAAATGCTCTAACTTACCGAGTAATGAGTTTTGTGACATATATGCTGTTTATGCGTAACGGAATTGCCCCGGTTCGCTTTCGATCACCAGTTCGCGGACGTCCGATTTTTCGACATATCCTACAATCCGGGCGTCTACATTGAACGAACGGGAAATATCGATAGCCTGTTGCGCGTGCGCAGGGGATAGATATATCTCCATCCGGTGCCCCATATTGAATACTTTATACATTTCGTCCCATGCCGTGCCCGACTGTTTTTGTATCAGGTCGAAGAGGGGAGGGAGCGGGAAGAGATTGTTTTTCACCACCCTGAGGCCGTCTCCCAGAAAATGGAGTATCTTGGTTTGCGCGCCGCCCGAACAATGTACCATTCCGTGGATATTCATCCTTAATTTATTGATTAGCAAAGAGACGATGGGCGCGTATGTGCGGGTGGGGGAGAGTACTAATTTTCCGGCTTCAATGCCCAGGTTTTCAATTTCTTCCGTTAATTTCATTTGGCCTGAATAGATCAGGTCGGGCGGAAGGGAAGCGTCGTAACTTTCCGGGTATTTTTGCGCCAGGTAGTTGGCAAACACGTCGTGGCGCGCCGAAGTAAGCCCGTTGCTGCCCATGCCGCCGTTGTATTCTTTCTCGTAGGTTGCCTGTCCCGATGACGAAAGCCCTACAATTACGTCTCCGGCCTGGATGCGGGCGTTGTCGATAACGTCGGAGCGTTTCATGCGGCAGGTGACGGTGCTGTCCACGATGATGGTGCGTACAAGGTCGCCCACATCGGCGGTTTCGCCGCCCGTCGGGTAAATATGTACGCCCAGTCCGGCAAGTTCTTCGCACAATTCGTTGGCGCCGTTGATGATAGCGGAGATCACTTCTCCGGGGATCAGGTTTTTATTTCGGCCGATGGTGGAAGAGAGCAGGATATTGTCCGTAGCGCCTACGCAGAGAAGGTCGTCTACGTTCATCACCAGAGCGTCCTGCGCAATGCCTTTCCAGACGGAAATATCCCCGGTCTCGCGCCAGTAAACGTATGCCAGCGACGATTTGGTGCCGGCTCCGTCGGCGTGCATGATGTTGCAGTATTCCGGATCGTTCCCTAAGTAATCCGGCACGATCTTACAAAACGCTTTCGGAAAAACGCCTTTATCGACCGTCTTGATGGCGTTGTGCACATCTTCTTTCGACGCTGAAACTCCTCTGCGGATATATCGTTGGTTTTCAATCATTCATTTTAACTATTGGGCAATTACTGCGGGTTTCTATCGGAGTTTATACCGAGTTAAGATTTTATATACATAGTTGCCAATTATCTTATCCCTTTGTGCAAAGTTAGTATTAAAATTCCGATTACACACAAACGAATAAAAATTATCGGAAGTCATATCAAAATATTTCATTATCTTTGCCGGAAGCAAAAATCAGCGCTAATCACCAAAAAAGAAGTAACATGGAAGATAGACATGCAACCAATATCCCACTCGAAGTACTGTCGCAGGCACAGAACTACGTCGACGCCATTCTTGCCCTGTTTGCCCCCTATCTGTTGCCATTGACCCCAACAGAACGGCTC
>JAISZV010000080.1 GCA_031284475.1 Proteiniphilum sp.
CATACTGCTTCCGACGGCAAAAAATATCAAACTAAATTTTATAACTTAGATGCAATTTTATCTGTAGGCTATCGCGTTAATTCCAAAAATGCAACTGCTTTCAGAAAATGGGCAAACCGCGTCCTGAAAGATTATATTATAAAAGGTTACGCTGTCAATGAAAAAATGCAGATACAGCAATACAGCGACTTGAAGCAAACTATAAAACTTTTGTCAAATGTTATTCAAAACAGAGAAATTTCGCTGACTGCCGACGAGAGTAAAAAAACTCAGTCGCTCCGCACTGTTCCTGCAAACTTCAGGCAAACCGGTTTATTGAGCCGGATATCCTGACGGGTATCGGTCAGCAGTCCCGTTTCGGTATCAATACGGAACACTTCGATCTTATTATCATCCCTGGAAGCCGCCAATAAGAATTTCCCGTTGGGTGTGATCACAAAATTTCGGGGGTGCTTTCCCGTCAATTGATAACCTGCTTTTGTGAGTGTCCCATCGTCCGGATCAATGGAAAAGATGGCGATCCCATCGGCTTGCAACCGGTTAGAAGCATAGAGGAAACGCCCGTCGGGGGAGACATGGACGTCGGCGCTCCCCCTGGCTCCCGTCGTATCGGCGGCAATCACCTGTTTCTGTGTCAACTCCCCGAAAGCATAATCATATACAATCACCTGACCCGACAACTCGCCCAACAGGTAGAGATACCGGCCCCCGTCGGGATGGAAATCGAAATGACGGGGCCCTGCGCCTGGCGGCGTTACAAATTCTTTCAGGCTATTCTCCAATAAACCCGGCTGTCCCTCAAACGGGGTATCGTTCACGCTTATCCGGTAGAGTTTGTCGCTCCCCAGATCGGCGGCAAACAGGTACCTTCCGTCGGGCGAATACCTCACGCTGTGCAGGTGAGCGCTCTTTTGCCGGACGGAATCCGGGCCCGATCCTTTGAAAAGCATCGTTGATACGGCAGAAGTGAGCGTGCCATCCTCTTTCACCTGAAACGAAGTAATAGTTCCTCCGCCATAGTTCGCGGTATGCACATTCCTGCCTTTACCGTCGATAGCGATATAACAGGGCGAGCTACTATTCACAAGGCGGGAGTTCAACAAATCCATTTTCCCGCTCCTTTTATCGAACGAAAAGGCATGTACCGCGCTACTTGACTCATCATTTTCACTCACCGCATAGATAAACTTCTCATCGGGGCTCAGGGTCAGGTACGAAGGATTATCTACCTCCGCCATGCCGATTGAGTGGGAACTGCCGGTATCGGCGTCAAAACGGTACAAATATATCCCTTTGCCGCCCTCACTGGAGGTATAGGTTCCGGCCAATAAGAACAGTTTACTACCGGCGGTTTCCATCGCAGAAAACGCCTCTTCCGATGCATTACTCCGATCTGCCTTACCGGAACTGTTTCCCGTACATGAAACCAACAAAGCCGCCATACCAGTCATCATTATTTTTTTTATCATCCTTACTACATTGTTACATTTACCGGTCAAATCGCATATTATTGCGCGAAGCGTATTATCATGCGAAACATTTATCTTTTATCGTACAAAGCACAAAGTACACCATGCGCGAAGCGCATTTCGCGAAAGTAAGTTATTTTTCCGAAACAAATTCCCTTTTTCCGGAAAAAATTTACCCCAACCGGTATATTGCACATGAATCACATGAATCACATTTAGCTACACTTCGTTACGTTGAACGTTGTTTGCCTCATTAACACACTCAATTACCCTTTTAAGAAACAAAGTTGAAACTCAAGTGTTTCAGTACATTTTTTGAACGGATAAAAACGTTCCGGAACGCTTTACCCTAAATTAAATTTGCGAATATGCCGCGGACTCCGTATTTTTGCACCTTTAGAATTTCAAACTCGGTTGTTAAATAAGAATTGATTATGTTGTCCGAAATATTATCCGTCACCGGCCGTCCCGGTTTGTATAAGCTCATTTCCACAAATAAAAATATGAACATCGTTGAATCGCTTGCCGACGGAAAACGTGTTCCCGTATACGTGCAGGAAAAAGTGGTAGCCCTGAGCGATGTATCTATCTATACCCAAAACGGAGATATTTCGTTGCGGGAGGTATTAAAAAAAATAAAGGAGAAAGAGGAAGGCAAACAGGTTTCATTAAAATCCACGTCCGGCAAAGAGTTGTTCGGTTACCTGGCAGAGGTATTGCCTGATTACAGCAGAGACAGCGTCTATGCCGGTGATGTAAAGAAACTGATTTCCTGGTATAACATTTTGATAGAACATAATATCGACTTCGAAGCGAAAAAAACGGAACAGAGCGCTTCGGATGAAACCGAAACCAAGAAGGAGAAAGAAAATTGAACATAAAAGATATTTCTATCCGTGCGGGAGCCGGGGTCATCTATATCCTGGTCGTACTTTTGGGCCTGCTGGGAGGCCGGTTTTTGTTTCTTGCCGTTTTCGGAGCCATATTGGGTTCCGGGTTGTTTGAGTTTTACCGCATAGTGGAGAAAGACACCGCCCACGATATCAGCAAAATATTCAATATCCTGCTGGGAATAATCATCTTCATATCGGTTTTCCTCTATATGGAGGGCGTCTACGCCTATCTCTTGCCCGTTTCCATCCTCGCCTATCTGCTTATACTGATAGCTTCGGCCATTTTTCTCCGTAGGGAGGATATACTTCACGGCATTATCTATTCGGTTTTCGGGCATATCTATATTACCATGCCGTTGAGCCTGCTTATGTTTATATCCTATTCTCTTCAACCCGACATTGCAGGCAATGGGTACGACTTGGTTCCGCTCTTGGCGCTCTTCGTATTTCTGTGGGTAAACGATACGGCGGCCTATTTCATAGGATCGTTGATAGGAAAGCGTAAGTTGATAGAGCGCATCTCCCCGAAAAAATCCGTAGAGGGCTTTATTGCAGGCATTCTGTTCACGGTACTCGGCGCCCTGATCTTCGCCCGGCTCTATCCCGGTTTTTCCGTTGCTTTCTGGATAGGATTTGCCGTAGTTACCTCCCTGTCCGGCGCTTTGGGCGACCTGTTTGAATCGCTCATCAAACGAACCTACAACGTAAAAGACGCCGGGCATCTCATTCCCGGGCACGGCGGAATACTCGACCGGATCGACAGCCTCTTAATGGCTGTTCCTGCCGTTTTTCTTTACCTGATACTATTCCTCTCTTTTTAAAGAATTTTACCGCTTTCCATAAGAACAAAATGATTTCAAAAAACGTTTGAGAGGTAGCCGTAGAGTAAGCTACGGCTATCAATCTTTTAAACGCACGCCACTATGAATAAGAAAGTAATCGGAACAAATGCGGGCATTATCTGGAACCTGCTGAATGACTACCAAAAGTGGGATATACCGAAACTGTGTAAAGCCTCCGGATTATCGGAAAAAGAGATATATACCGCCATCGGATGGCTGGCGCGCGAAAATAAGATTGAGATCGAACGCTCAATTGATGGTGACGAACTGTTTTATCTTGTAGTAGAATATTATTTCTGACTCAACCGTTGCTGCCATTTCCAGGCCGAAGCCATCGTATCTTCAATGGTTTCCACCGCTTTCCATCCCAACACCTTATTAGCTCTGTCGGGTTGAGCCCAAATTTGTTCTATATCGCCTTCCCTGCGTCCTACAATTTTGTAATTCAAAGGTTTACCGGATACTTTTTCAAATACCCCGATCAATTCCAATACAGACAAACCGGTTCCTGTTCCCAGGTTAAATATTTCCACCTTGTTGTCCGATTCATCATCAAGCATCCGTTCAATGGCAATCACATGCGCTTTGGCCAGATCCACCACATTAATAAAATCACGAATGCAAGAGCCGTCGGGCGTATTATAATCGTTGCCGAATACGCTCAGTTGCTGTCGTATGCCGATTCCTGTCTGCGCGATATAAGGCACTAAGTTCTGCGGTACGCCGATGGGCAATTCGCCGATCTCAGCCGATGGGTGAGCGCCGATAGGGTTAAAGTAACGAAGAATAATACTCTTGATGGGAGCGCCCGAATGTACAAAATCGCGGATGATCTCTTCGTTGATCTGCTTGGTATTTCCATAGGGCGATGTTGCCGGTTTAACAGGCGCATCTTCATCAATCGGATTCTTATCAGGCTCTCCGTAAACGGTGCATGATGAAGAAAATACGATTCCTTTCACGTTATACTGCGGCATCAGTTCCAGCAAGTTGATCAACGATACCAGATTGTTGCGGTAGTAGATCAACGGTTTTTCCACCGACTCGCCCACCGCCTTACTGGCCGCAAAGTGGATGATACCGTCGAAGGCGTATTTTTTAAACAATGCTTTCATCGCCGCAAAATCGGTACAATCGAGTTTATCGAAAACGGGACGTTTCCCGGTGATGCGAGTGATTCCTTCCAACACATCGGCGCTGGAATTGGAGAGGTTATCCACAATCACCACTTCATACCCGCCCTGCTGCAACTCAACCACCGTATGCGAACCGATGTATCCGGTTCCTCCTGTTACAAGAATTTTTTTTGCCATAATATTTTATTAAATTACTAATTATCAATAGCGATTCCGGTGTATTGCACACCTCTACATCCGGCTCTGATTAATTATTTTCCATTACCCCACGGCCGCCTGCGGTATGCCAAATAGTAACGAGGAATCAATCTGCGC
>JAISZV010000192.1 GCA_031284475.1 Proteiniphilum sp.
ACGAAGCCCGGATTCGCGAAATTAAGCGTACTGCGCAGCGTGTAATACCAAGAGTTTCCTCCGCTCATGAGCAGCGGGAAGATACCCGAGAAGAAATACACGACGAAGCCGAACGCGGGTACGGCCCAAAAGCGCCGCAGGTTTTCGCGGATCAGCGCCGGGGATACGCTAAAGAAGGATGCTGTCGATTGCATTGCTGCCACCTCCGATCTCATAGATGAAGATCTCCTCCAGCGTGAGCGGCAGGAGGTCGAAAATCAAGGGGGATTGCCGCCGTATGACCGCTTCCACGGCCTCCCGCGCGTCGCGGACGATCAGGAGGTCCACAGCGCCGCGCGACTCCGCGTGCAGCACGTTCAGGCCCTCGTAGCGGCCCGCCTTGGGCGCGTCTTCGGGAAAGGCGACCTGCACCTTGTGGATGTCGGACTTGAGTTCGTCGAGGTCCCGCTCGATCAGCATACTCCCTTTCGAGAGAATGCCTATCGCGTCGCAGACGCCCTCCATCTCGCGCAGGTTGTGCGAGGAAACGAGCACGGTCATCTCGCGGTCCGCCACCCCGCCCACGATGTGCTTCCACACGAGCTTTCGCACCAGCGGATCAAGGCCGTCGATCGGCTCGTCGAGTATCAGGTAGTCCGGCCCGGCCGACAGCGTGAGGATGAAAGCCGCCTGCTTCTGCATCCCCTTGGAGAAGCGCGACAGCCTGCGCTTTTCGTCCAGCTCGAAATCGGCGAGCATTCCGCGGTAGACGTCCGGGTTCCAGTGCGGGTAGAGGCGGCTGTAGAAGCGCGCGGAATCCCGCAGGTTGTACATATTGAAGAAGTAGAGATCGTCGGGGATGAAACCGAGGCTTTCCTTGATCTTCAGGTTTTCGTACACGTCCGCGCCCTCGATCCGCACCGTGCCGCCGTCGGCGCGCAGGATGCCCGTGATGTGCTTCAGCGCCGTCGTCTTGCCCGAGCCGTTGGTCCCGACAAGTCCATAGATCGAACCCTTTTTCACGCGCAGGTTCAGCGCGGAAAGCGCCTGCACCTTGTCGAAACGCTTGTCCAGATTGATCACTTCTATCATGATTTTTCGATCCCTCCTTCGATCAAATCAGCGACGGCGGCCTTGATCTCGTCGCCGCTCATGCCCAGATAGCGCAGTTCCGTGACGCCGCGCCGCAAAAGCTCCAGAGCCTCGGCCCTGAGCGTTTCGTCGGGCGTTCGCGCCTCGGGCTTCTCCACAAAGGTGCCAAGACCCGACGCCGTATAGACGTAATGCCGCCGCTCCAGATCCCGGTACGCCTTTTGAATCGTATTCGGGTTTACGGTGAGCATCCTCGACAGTTCGCGGACGGATGGGAGCTTCTCGTCGGGTTTCAGCACGCCCGACAGGATTTCCTCCCGCAGCTTGTCCACAATCTGCGCGTAGATGGATTTTCGGCTTCTCAAATCAGGTTGGAACATCCGTTCCTCCTTTCTCCTTGCTTGCCGCCCGGGGGACGGGCGTACTATGTGTCATAAGTGTACTATATGTATTAATACACTGTCAAGCACTTTTTTGCACCGCAGGCAATTTCTCTGCGCAAACGGTTTTACAATTCAAAAATATGCGGGTTTTGGCGGACGGAAAGCGATTGTCAACGAACCGATTTGCGAATAAGCCCACAAAGACAAGAGGCAAACGGCAGTGCCCGCTTGCCTCTTGTCTGATTGCCTATGGAGATAAAGTTATGTCAGCTGCTCTCAACGCACAGGGCCGTTTCGCCGTATGCCGAGGAAACACCTGCTTCTACGGGAATCCAAAGGCCGATGTACCTGATTCCTTTTTCCTCATTTTTGATTCTGGAAATCAATTTCCCAATGCCGTCTCCGGAGATATGCAGGTTGTTCTCTTTTAAAAATATTTCCAATTCGCAGAACAATTCCTTGGGAAGCAACGGGGTTTCGCGGTTCACAACAACCGTATAAACCGCCGTTTGTTCCGGAATCAACTTTACGGAACGGTCAATCGGTATGTTCAGATTTTCCACAATGTCTTTATCTAAAGCATTTGCCCAAATAATGGACTTTCTCTCTTCGAGCTGTTTTTCAAAAGTGTTCTTTTCAAAAACAGCGATATATTCAACCAACGGATAATAATCATCCACCCATTTTTTCCATATTCGGATTAAAGGGGAGTTCTCTTTCTGCTCAAAATAAAAATCGATGTAGTATTTAGCGGGCAGCTTCGTGATTTTGTATCTGCCAATATTCTCCTCAGCGGCTTCGATGGTGGTTATGCTTTGTTTTGTGCTTTTTTCAAGAGCGCTGTAATATTTGATGATCGCGTCGTATTTTTTTTGAAATTCAATGAACTTCCGGGCATAATCGCCCATGTTCCCAATCTTAAAAAATTCCTTTACTTCATCCATTTTCATACCGAAACTGCGCATTTTTTTATATTCGCAGAGCGTATATATGTCCTCTTCGGAATAATATCTGTATGTCCCTATGCGTACAGGCAAAACGATTCCGACCTTTTCAAAATAACGAATGGAGTCAATTGGAATATTGGTCAGTTTAGAGACTTCCGATATTTTGTAATTCATGAAACCGCCTCCCGATACTGTATATCCGGCCAAGCCCATGGCATCTTTGCCATGAATTTCCCCATCCTGCCGCAAAATAAACGGCAGTTGGGGTCTTCAATCCCAACTGCCTTTGTTAAAGGAAAAGAATTGCCCCCGGCGCTATGAACATGAGAAAACAACCATACACATGGCATTTCCGCATGCAGGCATCTTAGGGCTCGTTTCGCAGCATAATGGTCTTATCACAAATCTTCTTCCCTTTAATGTCTACTTATCATATATAAATCATATGATAAGTAGACATTAATGTCAAGCCTATTTTTTTTATTGTCTGTTTTTTTATTGATCCTTTCACCGTTAACCATCGGGAAAACGGAGCTTACGGGCTTTGTTTTTAATTGTTGACAGGCGTAAAGTCTTTACCGCCAAAATACTTTTCACTGATTGCTTTGGCGGTGCCATCCTCCATAACTTCTTTCAGCGCGGCGTTTACATCCGATAGAAGCTGCTCGTTGCCGTCGTATCTGGATAGCAGGAAATATGTATAGTTGCTGTCAAGATACGGAGAAACCTTATCCTTGTCGAGAATATTCACATTCACATCAAAGTTATTTTCACTTAGCATCCCATAGGCCATTGCGTAATCCGTAAGAAAGAAATAGGACCCCTCGGCGGCTTTGTTAAACAGTTGGAAAAAATCCGCCGACGTATATTCGATGATAATCTGATTGTCCGGGTTTAACTCGTTATATTTTTCCACTGAAATCGTCCAGATGTCGCCGGCCTGACCCGGTATTGTCTTGCCGACCAATTCATCAAATCCGGTAAGTGCAGCCTCGTTCGCTGCCGTCACCACGACTGCGGGATCATAGCAAATCGGATCTGAAAAATAATATTTTTCCGCCCGCTCATCACTATAGAAGATACATTCGGAACTCATCTGATAAAGCCCGCTGTCCAATCCGGTCAAAATGGCATCCCAGTCATTCAATACAAATTCGAGCTGATACTGCGGGAGTTTATCAAAAACAGCCTTTACCAATTCCACATCATATCCGACCAATTCGTCGTTTTCATCCGTATAGACAAATGGTTTGTATCCCGATGTGGTCGCCACCGTAATCTTTGTCGGCTGCGCGGTTTCTTGCTCCGCCGTATCCGATGCGTCGTTCCCGGTTTGTGTTGTTGTGTTTGCTCCGCAAGCGGTTAACAGGAATGCGCTTACCGCTATAATCGCAATCGCCTTGAGCCGTTTCACATGTTTTTTCATAATGGATTTTCCTTTCGATTTTCTTGCGCTTTAATTGTTTGTTTTTTGTAGAAACTCTTTTAGCCTTTCATTTTTGGGATTGCTGAAAACCTCCTCCGGCGTTCCTTGCGCCACTACTTTTCCGTATTCCAAAAAAATGATTCTGTCTGCAACGTTTCGCACAAAACCCATCTCATGCGTCACCAGTAAAATAGTGTTGCCCTCTTTGGCTACCTGCCGAATCGTTGCAAGAATTTCACTGATCAGCTCCGGATCCAGAGCAGAAGTGGGTTCGTCCATCAACAAGAGATTTGGCTTCATGGAAAGCGCTCGGGCAATAGCGACCCTCTGTTGTTGTCCGCCGGACAGATGCCTTGGATAGTGGTGCATTCGGTCGGACATCCCCACCTTTTCCAGTTCCCTTATTGCAATTGCTCTTGCTTCATTCTTCGGTAGTTTCTTAACCAAAAGCAACCCCTCCATGACATTTTCCAACGCTGTCCGGTTTTTCAAGAGGTTGAAGTGCTGAAAAATCATCTCGGTCTCTCTTCGAAGAGCCAATATCTTCTTCTTATTGTTTGAGGTTAAATAATAGCTTCGTCCGTCAATCGTAAAGCTGCCCTCTTCCGGATGTTCCAGCCGGTTTATGGTTCGCAGCAATGTGGATTTTCCCGTGCCGGAAGGTCCGATGATTGCAACAACTTCCCCTTGATTCACGTCAAGATTCAACTTGTCCAAGACAACATTTTCGCCAAACCGTTTGCTCACATTGCTGATTTCTATGAAGCTCATTCCATCACCTCCCTTTCAGCAAGTTT
>JAISZV010000006.1 GCA_031284475.1 Proteiniphilum sp.
GCATACCGATCACCTGGGTAGTATCATCAAGTTGACCGACGGCAGCGGCACGGAGGTCTTTAAGGCGTCTTATGATGCGTGGGGCAACCGCACGGTTTCCAACAGTACGTTTGCTTTCCACCGGGGATATACGGGCCATGAGCACCTGACGGAGTTCGGACTAATTGATATGAACGGCCGGATATACGACCCGTTGCTGGGGCGTTTCCTCTCTCCCGACCCGTATGTGCAGATGCCGGACTTCTCGCAAAACTTCAACCGGTATAGCTACTGTCTGAATAATCCGTTGATTTATACTGATCCTTCGGGTGAATGGTTTGGACTTGACGATCTATTGGTTGCCGGAGTAAGTTGGGTTTACGGATATGTTTCTTATGGATTTACTACCGGAAATTGGGGTTGGAAAGCTGCAGGGAATGGCCTTATAACGGCAGGAACAGCCTGGCTGGGATATAACACTATGGGAGCATCCCTGACAGCGGGGGAATTTCTTGGTAATATGGCAATTAACAATACGCTCAATCAGCTTATGCCATCAACTACGATTCCTGTTGGAGAACACTTTAGCCTATCTTTATCTCTTGGGGTCGGCTGGGGCACAAACGGGCTGATAGGAGGTCTCAATGTAACAGGCGTCTATTCCAATGAAGATTATAGTATAGGAGCCGGCATTGGGGTCGGTAATAATCATTGGGGATGGAGTGTTGCCGCAACCAGTTCCGATGGATGGGGTATTGGCTATGGAAGAACGTATTATTCAAGTAGCGAAGTGATGGGACAGAATTTTGAAGATCAAAAAGTGGGTACTATTACTGCCTTTTTCAACCATAATTCGTTCTCTATTTCCAACGATATGTTTGGCGACAGGAAAGACCGCTGGCGTACAAACGCTGCCGAACTGACGATCGGTATGTTTTCGATAGGGACGTATCTTTATACAAACTGGGGAGAACGAGATAGTGAAGGGGCTGATAAAAATGTAGAAGCTCCCCTCATTGGAAAAAGCAAGTTCGGAGCCTGGAAAAATGGACAAGTCTATTTTGCACCGGCATGGGTTGGATACAGAAGTAAAAACGGGAATCAGGTAACCCGGATAGGGTTTAGCCATGAAATGGTTCAAAACCTCACACAAAACCTGGTACATAAAACAATAGGGCGTGCACCTTATTTCCTGAATTACGATCATCTCATATCCGGAGGGTATTTCTATTCCGGTTATTACAATCCTTTTTCTTTATGGGAACGTTAATATTTAATTTGAAATAATATGAAATACGTTGTGTTATTTATTGTGGCGTTTGCTTTTCTTTCCTGTTACACTCAAAGGGAGATTATTGCCAAATCCTCAATTAAGTTGGAAGGAAAAAATACCGATATACGGAAACTGATTGAAATTGATGGCTACTATGCTTATTCGGGTCAACGATATAACAGTATGATGTTTTTTGAAGATGGCTCCTGGGTTATTTTCGGCTTTGAAAGCGAAATACCTAAAGAAGAGAGACAAACGAATATGTCCAAAGCAGTATCAAGTTGGAAACCGGGTAGTAAACTACGATGGGGTCTTTATTGGGGGGTGTATTCCATCCAAAATGACACTATTATCGTGCATGAATATGATATTCCGGGATTCTTAGTGAAAGGATGGGATATTAGAGAACAAAGGTACAAGGTTATAGACAGGAAAACAATACAGGAAGTATATTACGAACTTCTTCTAGCTCCTGATGATACCTATAAGACATACAATCCTTGGAGGAATGACGAACTTAGGTATTTTTTTCCTGCCGACTCCCTTCCTCCTTCCGACAGTTGGCTGAAAGAGGAGAAATGGATCTGGCGCAATGAATCGGATTGGAAAAAGTATATGCAAGATATAGAGCGGAAAAAGAAGGGAAAAGAATGAACTACCCCGCCGCAAGCGGACGGGGTATCTTCAAGGAATAATTTTTATTTTTCGCCGCAAGCGGCGGGGAATTAAACCCAAAGAGATTAAAAAACTATGAAGTATAATTATCCCTCTATTTTGGGCAAAAACGATCATTGTAAAAATCATCTATAAAATTCTGAGAAAATGGTAAAGAAAATTATGCCGCATAAACAGATAAAGTAATAAAAATAAAGAACATGACGACGAGGAATGTAATACTGCTAACCGTGTTGCCGTTTTGCGGAAACATGTTTTCGCAGGAGATTATCTCCCGTTTGAAAACGTTTTACAATGAAACGCCCCTGTAATAATGAACGGTTTTATGTACGTCAAAAGATGGATTGATCAATGTATATCGAGTAAAGGAAGATGAGGTTTTTGAACTGAATAATAAGGTAAAAGTAATTAAAATGATCATCAAGAAAATTAAAGGACAAACTTTTTAAAAGGATTGAATTATGGGATACAAATTAAGAGAGCGGAAAAATCCGCAGAATCCGCAGGCAGCGGCAAAACTGTACGCTATACCCGTAAACGGAGGGAAAGTATCGCAAAAAGAGATTGCGGCCGACATTGTAGGCCTGTCGTCGCTGGCGCGCGGCGATGTGGCAAACGTGATAGACAGCCTGCTCGACACGGTGCCCAAATACCTGCTGATGGGCAAGAGCGTAAGCCTCGGCGAACTCGGCACGCTGCGCATCTCGTTTTCGAGCGAGGGCGTTGAGACTGCCGCCGATTTCAATACATCAATGATTTCCGGCGTAAAAATCCTGTTTACTCCTTCCGTTGAACTGCTCAAGGCGATAGAGTCGATACGCTTTGAAAAGAGTGAGTAAATTTCCATACGTATGAAAATTTTGCCGCATACGTATGCAGGCATCACCTGCATACGTATGGAAGTTTTTCTCCATACGTATGTAAACGGAAGGGCCTTGCGCTTCCGTTTATTTGGGAGGTGGTTACGAAACAATTACCGAAGGCGGCCAACCCCGGCAATTATAGTAAACCGGCGCTGCCGGCGGGCTGGGCGTGAGGCAACCGCACGGTTTCCAACAACAACGTTTGCCTTATAAACAGAAAAGTAATAAAAATAAAGAATATGAAAAGAAGAATTGTAATACTGCTAACCGGGTTGCTGTTTTGCGGAAACATGTTTTCGCAGGAGATTATCTCCCGTTTGAAAACGTTTTATGATGAAGCCGATATGGATTATTATATCAATATCATAGAAAAGAACGTATGGGACTGCTACAAAGCGCAGTGTGACAAATGGAATGTGGATGAATCGGTAAATCCGCCCAAAACCGATTTGCTGAAAGGTAAAACCGTTCCCATGCTGGCCGTCCAGTTTGTGGATATGGATAACTACGAACAGGGAGAAAACATTTACAATCATATCACTATCGACAGTACGCGGGTATTTACCATTGCCTGTGTGGACGACAAAATGAATGTACTTGCTTTTGCCAACTATTACGATGGGACGTATGCCTGGACGGATCTGAAATCGCTGCGTCCGGCCGACGTCGAAATACTTGGGCAGGTAATCAGGAATATCAATGAGCGGTAACCGGAAGTGATCCTGTTCTGCCATTCCCTGAAACGCCCCCGTGACCTCAACAGTTTTATGTACATAAAAGACGGATTGATCTATGTATATCAAGTAAAGGAGGACAAGGTATTAGAACTGAACAATTATGCAAGCCGGCTCTTTACAAAAGATGAAATCCGCGATAAATTAGGCTACACCGCCGTTCCGTTCATAGATCAGTTTTATAAAAAGGAGAAACCTGTCCGCCGTACGGGAAGCGCTCCCGAAAGCCGGAAAATAGTAGTTCTCCGTCCGGTAGCCAAGTGACGAGGGTTATATTTCTTTTGTCGCGCCGTTTAATTTCTTTGGGTTTATTTCCCCATCGCTTGCGGCGAAAAATGAAAATTGTTCCTTGTTGATGAGGCTGTATTAAAATAGCATGCCTTTGAGAATTGAATATTTGGAGTTGTTCTCCGATAGGAGTACGAATAGAAAGAGGGTGAAATCACATTGTGATTCACCCTCGGTTTATTTTTAGCAACTTAGCGGCAAAATTAAAAGGATATGTCAAAACCGGAGACCCCCTCTTTGTTTATGCGCCGTGCATGATGAACAATCAGACCGAGAAATCTCTCGGACAATCAACCTTCTCATCCATGAGCGCCAGTTGCAGCACCTCTTTCACGTCGCTTACATAGTGAAACACAAGCCCTTTTGTATATTCGGCATTAATTTCATCAATATCTTTCTTATTCTCTTTACAAAGGATGATCTCCTTGATGCCCGCCCGTTTGGCGGCAAGGATTTTTTCACGGATACCGCCCACGGGGAGCACTTTCCCGCGCAGGGTGATTTCGCCGGTCATTGCCAGGTTGGGGCGTACTTTCCGTTGCGTGTAGGCCGAAGCCAGGGACGTGATCATGGTGACGCCTGCCGAGGGCCCGTCTTTGGGCATGGCGCCTTCCGGTACATGGATGTGGGTATTCCATTTTTCGAATATTTCCGGGTCAATATCCAATTCCTGTGCATGGGAGTGTATATACTCCATAGCGAGCATGGCCGATTCTTTCATTACATCACCTAAATTTCCGGTGAGCGTGAGTTTGGCCCCTTTTCCCTTGCTGATAGAACTTTCCACAAAAAGAATCTCGCCGCCCATCGCAGTCCATGCCAGGCCTGTCACTACGCCGGCGTATTGGTTACCCTGATAGCTGTCTCTGCTGTATTCTTCAATTCCTAAGTATTCTTTCAGGTCGGATATCCTGAGGTTTTGGGGATAAGGCTCGTCCGCTGCGATTTTCCGGGCTACCTTCCGCATGATCTTGG
>JAISZV010000016.1 GCA_031284475.1 Proteiniphilum sp.
CTCTACTGAGGACTGCCTTTATATTTGAGTCTTTAGCGCTTTTTTATTTCATTTATTTTTCCCATACTGTTTTTTGATAGGCGAGCCGTTCCGTTGCGTTGGATACATAGATGACGCCACAGTACGTAAACCCGAGTTTTTCCAGTATCCGCCGCATCACCCGGTTATCGCGATGGGTATCTACCCTGATATTGGAATGCCGGGTAGAACACCACCGGAAACAGGCTTCCGCCACTCCCTTTTCTTTTCCTGCCGATGCTATACGGTGTACCGCGCCGTAGAGTTCACTGTTAAGCCACTCCCCTTCGTATATCTTCCCGTAGGTGGGATCATCGCCGATGATAAAACAAAAAGTACCTACCATCTCTCCATCCTGGTTTTCACAAACGAAACTATGCCCTGCATTGATCTCTTCTGCAATATAGCGTACCGAAGGATAACCATCTGTCCATTGCGAAACATTCCCGCTACGGCACATAAAATTACGTGCAACGGCATATATCTCCATCACCTCCGGCAGGTCGGTATGGGTTGTAGGTCGTATCCGGGTGATCATACCTGTTATTTCTTTTTCGCCGTAGTTTTCTTTGCTGTTGATTTTCCCGCCGCTGTTTTCTTTGTTGTTGATTTTCCCGCTGCTGTTTTCTTTGCGGCGCTTTTTGTTGTAGCTGCTTTTGCGGCGCTTTTTCCGGCTTTGGGTTCTTTTCCCTTATCGGTATCGGTAACGATCTTCAGGCAATCTTCCAACGAGAGTTCTTCGGGTTTCCGGCCTTTCGGTATCTTGTAGTTCGACTTTTTGTAAGCGATATAAGGGCCGTAGTGGCCGTTCAACACTTGCAAATCAGGTTCTTCCTCAAAAGTTTTGATAATCTTTTCCCGGTCTTTCTTCTCTTTCTCCTCTATCAGTTCGATGGCTTCGTTTAATTGTATCTCCAGCGGATCGATTTCTTTAGGCAGGGAAACAAATTTATTGTTGTGGCGGATATAGGGGCCAAACCGCCCTACGCCAATCAAGACCTCTTTCCCTCTGAACTCGCCGAGCGTGCGGGGTAATTCAAATAGTTTCAGCGTTTCTTCGAGGGTAATGGTTTCGATAGACTGCGATTTCTGCAACGAGGCAAAAAGCGGCTTCTCTTCTTCGTCCTGGGTTCCTATCTGCGCCATTGCGCCATAACGCCCGATCTTTACCGATACCTGGCGTCCCGTTTTGGGATCTGCTCCCAACACCCGTTCACCCGCCTTGTGTTCGGTACGCATCTGGGAAGTCTCCTCTACAATGGGGTGGAACATTTTATAGAAGTCGGCAATCGACTTGTTCCATTGCGCCTTTCCTTCGGCTATCCTGTCAAAATCTTTCTCTACGTTGGCCGTGAAGTTGTAATCGATTACCGAAGGAAAATACTCCATCAGAAAATCGTTCACCACCATACCTATATCGGTAGGTATCAATTTATTTTTATCGGCGCCGGCAATTTCTTTCTTATCGCTGTCTTTGATGACGCCCTTTTTAAGAGTAAGTATATTATAGGTTCTCTCCTCGCCTTCTACATTTCCTTTTTCTACATATACCCGGTTCATAATGGTAGAGATGGTAGGCGCATAGGTGGATGGGCGTCCGATACCCAATTCTTCCATTTTCCTCACCAGCGCCGCTTCGGTATATCGCGGGGGGCGTTGCGTGAAACGTTCGGTGGCGCTGGTCTCCGGCATGGCGAGTTGTTCGCCCTTTTTCATGGGCGGCAGCATCCCCTCTTCGTTCTCGCCGTTTTCCTCGTCGGTACCTTCAAGGTAGACCCGCAGGAAACCGTCGAATTTAATCACTTCGCCGTCGGCCACAAACTTGCCGTCGCTGTTGGAGATGACTATATCGGCAGTAGTGCGCTCCAATTCGGCGTCAGCCATCTGCGAGGCAATAGTACGCTTCCAGATCAGTTCATAGAGCCTCTTTTCCTGTGCGGTACCATCTATCTCATGCGCACTGATATAAGTAGGCCGGATGGCTTCGTGCGCCTCCTGGGCTCCCTTCGACTGGGTGGCATACTGGCGGCTCTTGATGTATTTTTCTCCATATTGCCCGTTGATCTCCGTTTTGGCGGTTCCGATTGCCAGTGCAGACAGGTGTACCGAGTCGGTACGCATATAGGTGATCTTTCCCGATTCGTAAAGCCGTTGCGCCACCATCATAGTTTGCCCCAACGAGAAGCCTAATTTGCGCGACGCCTCCTGTTGCAGGGTAGAAGTCGTGAAAGGAGGAGCAGGCGACTTTTTCGCCGGACGGACGTGAACGTCCCCTACGGTAAAGGTCGACGTTTTGAGTTTCTCTAATAGCGCCAACGCTTCTGCTTTGGTCTTTAACCGCTTATTGTATTCTGCTTTGATCTCATACCGATGGCCGTTTTCTTCTTTCGTGAAATGGGCTACGATACGGTAGGCAGCTTCCGACCTGAAATTCTGTATCTCCCGTTCCCGTTCCACAATAAGGCGCACGGCGACCGACTGCACGCGTCCGGCGGAAAGGGCGGGTTTTATTTTTCTCCATAATACGGGCGAGAGTTCAAACCCTACGATACGGTCGAGCACCCTTCGCGCCTGCTGCGCATCCACCAGATTCCGGTCGATCTTACGGGGATTCTTGATGGCTTGCCGAATGGCGTCTTGGGTAATCTCATGAAACACTATACGTTTACTCTTTTCCTCTTTCAGGTCCAACACATCATAGAGATGCCATGAAATAGCCTCCCCTTCGCGATCCTCATCGGAAGCGAGCCAGACCGTTTCTGCTTTTTTCGCCGCCGCTTTCAGTTCGGCGACAACTTTCTTCTTATCGGAAGGAATCTCGTAGATCGGCATGAAACCGTTCTCAATATCAATACTGAAATCTTTTTTCTTCAGATCGCGGATATGTCCGTAGCTGGACATGACATGAAAATCTTTTCCGAGAAACCTCTCAATTGTCCTTGCTTTCGCAGGCGACTCAACGATAACCAGATTTTTATCCATCCAAGTGCTATTTTTTTACTTATGTAGAATGCTTTTACCCATTTTATTGAACGAAAAAATGTGCATTTTGGGTGCAAAAGTAGTAATTTTGTGTAAGGAATAACAATTTTTTTAGAAATTCCTTTACTCGTTTAAATATAAGGATAAATTCTACATCATTTTATTCATACATTTCGTCAAGCAATTTGAAGCCTATTATGTTTATAAAATCGAAATCCCATATCCATTCAAGCGTGTTTTCCGTTATCCGGTAATCGAAAGGCAAACTACCTTACCCATCGATCTTGTTGCCGGAAACAGACGAGCCGACTAATGCTTTAGTTTGTCCGTACTGTCCCATCGAAGCGGAACCGTCTTTCTCAAATATACAATGCAGAGTATGCAACTCATTATTTAAATCCGAAAGGTCATATCTTTCTTCTTTTGAATCATACCTCTCTCCCTCATAATACAAAGATTACATTTGTTTCCTGATACGGCAAACGGATTTTCTTTGTCGTCCTCTTATGGAGAGGGGATGGAGAGAAAGCGCCTGTAAATCCGCATCTTGATGTTTCTGTTGAACAGTCGAAAAAAAACTTTTCGATTGTCAAATAAATTGGTTTTGCTTATTCTTGTGTAAAACGCGCCTTTAATTATTAAGTAAGTTCCCATAATTAAGCTACATGATCTTTGATCTTTCCCATACTTATCATTGCAGTTAGTATTGGAATAACGCATTTGGAGCCTAAGAATTATCATTTAAACTAATTTTATTGAACTACTTACCTATTTTATTAATTCTTGCAATCAATATAATTGTAAGTTTCTATTTATCAGGTTATTGAACGATCTACTAGATCCAACCCATCGATCCAGTAGATCTAACCCGTCGATCCAGTAGATCCAACCCATCGATCCGGTAGATCCAACCCGTCGATCTACTATATCCAAACCTTGCAATAATAAGCGTTCCCGGCATACAGTAAATAGGTAACCCGCTGATCTTCTCTCTTTGTAACAATCACGCCAACGCAGGCCGATATAAGATTTATTTCGGCAATATTCCCAAAATTTCCAACACAGATAGACACTTGCCAATTATCAATTATCAATTGTCAATTGAATCCGGTCTGCTTGTTTTACGGATAGGAAACGGTAACTCCGTGAATGGAAATCAGTGTATGAATGAGTTGTTGCGCCAATGAACGGCGTATTTCCAGGCGCATGCGGCAGCTATCGGTAAACTCTTGCGTCCATCGTACAGTATC
This sequence comes from Proteiniphilum sp., assembly GCA_031284475.1. Lineage (GTDB taxonomy): Bacteria > Bacteroidota > Bacteroidia > Bacteroidales > Dysgonomonadaceae > Proteiniphilum. The sequence continues at coordinate 4,251 of JAISZV010000016.1, forward strand.
AAATTGTTTTAACGCACGCATCACTT
>JAISZV010000035.1 GCA_031284475.1 Proteiniphilum sp.
GAATATGTAGTGCAGGACGGAGATATTATGCATTTTCGGTTTAATGTGTAAAAGTGATTCTGACGGCTGAATTCATTTATTATTTATTTAGAATAGATATAAATAAGGGATGTATTGCATAAATATGTTATAAAACATATAAAAAATTTTTTGATTAATCGATTAACTTTATACTTTTGCGTTAAGTTGCGTAGTTGCGTTATTAACGACAGAGAGAGTGGAAAAAGTTTCCTTAAAAGTAATTGCAAGAGAATTAGGAGTTTCTGCCGCAACCGTGTCGCTTGTATTGAACGGAAAGAACAAGAATGGCAGGGTAAGCGAGGAAATGTCTCAAAAAATAATAGATAAAGCGGCGGAATTGAATTATATACCCAATAGTTTGGCCAAAGGCTTGAAAATGGGTCATTCAAAATCTATCGGATTGATAGTAGCTGATATTTCGAACGTATTTTTTGGTACTCTGGCATTACATATTCAGAATTATGCTGAAAAAGAAGGATATACGGTGATTATAGGGAATACCAACGAAAAATTGGAAGAGATGGAAAAGATGATCACATTTCTTAATTCCCGGCAAGTAGATGGTCTTATTATTACACCTGCCGAAGGCAGCGAGGTTTTAATCGGATCTATTTTAGAAAGTAAAAAGCCGGTGGTTTTGGTGGATAGGGGATTTCCGGAATTAAATGTTTCTTCTGTGCTGATCAACAACTACGAAGTATGTTATCATTCCACAAGGCTGTTGATTAATAAGGGATATAAAAAGCCGGTATTTATAACTTACAAGCAGGATCAATTTCATACAAATGAGCGTAAAAGAGGGTTCGTAGAGGCAATGAAAGACGCCGGACTTTTCAATCCCTATCATGTGAAGGAGGTCAGTTATCAATGTTTGGAAAAAGATATGGAAAAAGCTATTTCACAATTATTGAAGTATAAAAGAAAGGTAGACGCTATTTTCTTTGCCACCAATACTATCTCTATGGCGGGAGTGAAATCGCTGCTTAAACGCGGACTCCTTATACAAAAAGATATTCAGGTAATGTGTTTCGATGAAACCGATGCTATGAATTTATTTCCCTTTAAAGTGCCGTTTATCAAGCAGCCTATTGAAGAAATGGCCAAAAGATCCTTAGAACTGCTGATAGGGCAGATAGAGAACAAAGATATAAAACCCCGGAAACTATTTCTGGAAGCTAAATTGATCAACTGAAGTTTTTGTTTATTAAGTTAAACGTTTAATCGAATTATTGTAGAATTGAATTTATAAACAATGAAAAATAGGTTTGAAGTCAAACGTTTAATTTTGCTCTAATATAAAATAAAATAATCGTATGAAACAAGTTTATCCTAAAATTGGAATTCGTCCCGTGATTGACGGCAGGCGCGGAGGTATCAGGGAATCTCTTGAGGAGACTACCATGAATTTAGCGAAAAAAGTGGAGAAATTATACCGCGAGAACCTTCGTTATCCAGATGGTTCCCCGGTAGAATGTGTAATTGCCGACACTTGTATAGGAGGAGTGAAAGAAGCTGCCTTATGCGCTGAGAAATTTGAAAAGGAGAACGTAGGGCTTTCTCTGTCTGTTACACCTTGCTGGTGTTACGGATCGGAAACCATTGACATGAATCCCAATATACCGAAAGCGATCTGGGGATTCAACGGTACTGAGCGTCCCGGTGCGGTTTATCTTTCGGCTGCGCTGGCGGTTCATAACCAGAAGGGATTACCTGCGTTTGGTATTTACGGGCGGGATGTACAGGATATGAATGACCCGGTAATACCTGACGATGTACGGGAAAAACTGTTTCGTTTTGCGCGGGCAGGGCTTGCCGTGGCCATTATGCGGGGAAAGTCATATCTTTCCATCGGTTCCGTTTCAATGGGTATCGGCGGATCGATGACCAATCCCGATTTTCTACAGGAATACCTCGGTATGCGTACCGAATTTGTGGATGCGAGTGAAATACTTCGCCGGATTCAACTGGGTATTTATGATCAGGATGAATTCGTCAAAGCGATGCAGTGGACTAAAGAACACTGTATGAGCCGCGAAGGAGAGGATTTTAATCCCGTACATCTGAAACACAGCCGAGAACAGAAAGATAAAGACTGGGAGTTTGTGGTAAAGATGACACTCATCATGCGCGACCTGATGGATGGCAACCCCGTACTGGACAAAATGGGCCGCGGAGAGGAGGCGCTTGGGCATAATGCCATTGCAGGAGGTTTCCAGGGACAGCGGCAATGGACAGACTTCCTGCCCGACGGTGATTTTTCGGAGGCGATCCTCAATTCCTCGTTCGATTGGAACGGGATACGGAAGCCGTTCACTTTTGCCACCGAGGATGATCACCTTAACGGTATCAGTATGTTGTTCAACCAATTGCTCACCAACACCTCCCAGATTTTTGCCGATGTACGCACCTACTGGAGTCCCGAAGCCATAGAGCGGGTAAGCGGATGGAAACCGGAAGGAGTGCTGAAAGATGGCGCCATCCACCTTATCAATTCCGGTTCATGTACTTTGGATGGTACCGGCCGGCAGTCCGATGAAAACGGTAATCCCGTGATGAAACCTTTCTGGGATATCAGTGAGGAAGAAGTGGAAAAGATGCTCGACGCCACTACGTGGTATCCTGCATCGCTTGAGTATATGCGCGGCGGCGGATATTCTTCGCAATTCCTGACTAAGGCGGGTATGCCGGTCACCATGTGCCGTTTGAACCTGATCAAAGGATTGGGGCCGGTACTTCAGATCGCCGAGGGATGGACAGCCACTTTTCCGCCTGAAGTGTTTGATGTGATCAATAAACGTACCGATAAGACATGGCCTTCTACCTTCTTCGTACCGCGCATCACGGGTAAAGGTCGTTTTACGGATGTCTACTCGGTGATGAACTATTGGGGTGCAAACCACGGGGCAATCAGCTACGGCCATATCGGGGCCGATCTTATTACATTGGCTTCGGCGCTTTCTATTCCTGTGAATATGCACAATGTGGA
>JAISZV010000049.1 GCA_031284475.1 Proteiniphilum sp.
GATGGTTTCGATATACTCCCCCGAATTGTTGTTCGACGGTTCAAAAAACATCAGATAAAGCGACTGAACCACGTCTTCCCCGGCCTCAGGATTTACCGTGGTATAGGTGGTAATGCCGCTACCCCTTCCCTCAACGGTATATTTCAGGGTAAAAGTTTTTTCACCCTTTATCCCTCCATTGTCGGGCGCCTCGTCGTCCAGCGTACAGGAAGACAGGAAGCCGGCAAAGAGCGCCGCGCAAAGTATAAATAAATATCTCTTCATATATGTATGATGTGTATCTTATTATTAATTTCCAAACTGGATATCTTGGTTACCCCCGTCGAACCAGTCGATGGGCGTTTCGTTGGTCTGGCTGATGATTACTTCAAACCACACTATCCCTCCCACAGTCACTTTCAGAACCGAGGGGTTATCGGCCGCGCCGTCAGCGTAATCCTGCAGGGCGGTAACAGTAAACTCAAAGGTTTCGGAGCTTGATCCGGCGGCGAACTTCACATTGAAGCGGGCGTTCTGGATTTCCGTTTTGTTGTCCGGATCGGGGAAATCCCCTCCATTATTCAGCTCCAGCACAAAATCGCCGATGGCGAAATTAGACGACATCTTGAATTTTTTCACAGAGGTTGCCGGACGGTAGAGTTCTACGGCGCTTGGATAATTGGCGATGTATTTCGAGCCGATCACCTGGATGTTGTCGTCTTGGTTGCCGTTCCAGGGTATCACTACGTATTCCATGTTCAGGTCTTCGCCGTTCTTTGCCGTCTCCAGCGTGGGATATCCGTCCCCGTTTACCTTTGTTACAAACAGCACATACTTCCAGTTGCGTTTTACCTGCAACTTGTTATTATCGGCGGCAGTCCTGAATGACAGCGGGTAGAAAGTGGTGTTTCCCGACCCCCCTGCTCCGGTGTACTTGCCCTCGATCACCAACTTGGTGGTGCGCTTGCCGGTTACAATGGGAGCGTCGTTCTCATACATGTAGAACTTGTTGTCGATAGCCTGGGGCGAGGTTGAGGTAGTCCCCGTATAACTCCAGTCTACGGTGGTTGTCATGCCTGCGGGTATTTCCGGGTTCACCACGTTGTAATTGTTAGAGGCGTCGAGGTTGGCAGGCGAAAAAGGCAGGTAGCCCTTGTTGGCGCCAAAAACCACGTGCCCCTTCTCCAGGGTAAAATTGGCTGATGAAACGGTAATATCGGCCGAAGCTACGGCGCGGAGCAACCTAATTATGCCCAGGTTGGTGTAAGTTTGGTCGGCGATGGTTTGGTTGTGCATATACCCCCACATAGGAAGCCCTTTGGTAGATAGGTTTGTTCCGAGGTTTTGGGGATCGGAAAGCACCAGTTTCTCACGTGCTTGGGCGTATGTAGTTGTGCCTGCAACAAGCTCTGTTTCCAAATCATCAAGGAGGTCTCTTTGGTTGACCACAAAGTAGATATCGAGTCGTTCCCCGATAGTAATAATAGAGTTGTACTTGTTTGTTGATCCGGTTTTAAGCCATGCATACCGTTTTTCTACAAACAGCGCGCCATCAACTGCCGCGTTTCCGCTCGTGCCCTCCGGGCGTTGGAACACCAGCAAGTCGAGCGTTTTAATGGCCTTTTCTTCACTGGTCTCATCACCGGAAGCATACGTCAGGGGCTGTATAAAAGCCATTTCAATTTCCGCTTCCCCCCCGCAAAGGGCTATACCGTTCCCGTCTCTGTTGCAAGAGGCCAAGAACGTCACTGCCGGAAGCAGGAAAAGGAGAAACGTCCGTATTTGTTTTATTTTTGTAATATTCATCATACGTTAAAGTAAAGGTTTTTTTTACTCGTTAAGATATCTCACACGTTAAGATAAAAGTTTTTCATACTCTATCAACATTGTAGACGTTAACCCTATATCCGTCAACGATAAGGGTGAAACTGTCCGTATCAAGGGTGTATTCAAATATCATCAATCCTCCCGCCTCGGCTCCGTTAGGCCCCGTAAGGGTTGCTATGCGGACGTCTCCGGCGTAGATTTCAATGCTGATGGTTTCCCCACTCGAGGACGGAAGAATGCCGAAACGGCCCGTAGTATAGGAGACGCTGTCGTTACTGGGGTTTCCCAGCTCTTTTAACACGGTAGCTCTATCTCCCGTTCCCTGTAATTGCCTGTTCATGCGGGACATACTGCCCAGCACATGAACGTCTGCCACTCCCGATGTACTCAACACAGATCCCGACGGGTCGGTTATGCGTACTTCCACACGGCAATAGCTGTAATTCATCCCAATGGGGTGCGAAGTAGGCTCGTTGATCTTTTCGTTGTCAACGGCAAGCATACCCAGGTACAACTGTTTGGTTATAGGAGCGTAGAAACCCAATCGCGTGTGCGATTGCAGGGAAATCTCGCCCGATCCAAACCGATAGCCCAACGGCCATGCCGGCACAACGTCCGCGTCGGTTGCGTTTGCCGGCACAGCCCAGGCTACCATTTGCAGATTACCGCTGATTTGGTCTGTCTTGTGGATTGTGTAACTGCCTCCCTGCGCTATCTGGCTGTAGGGAACAGTATCTTTTTCCACGCAAATGTCATTCTGGAATATGTATAGCAAAACGTCGTTGCCGATCCTTGCGTCAAAATCTCCTGCCTCGAAGCGGTCGTCTACATAGAACGAAACCTGCATGTCGGCTCCACAGCCGCTGAGATCATCGTCTATGGCGGAACAGGACGACAGGAAGTATACAGAGCAAACAACGAGCACCGTAAATAATGGAATTACTGTGATTAACTTCATTTTCTTAATTTGAAAAATGATTGGAAAACGTAAGGGGAACCTGAGGTTTCCCTTACGTTAATAAGAAGAATTCCGGTTTTACAGAATTATGAATATTTATTACACTTCTCCTTCGTATTGGTTGACCCTCCATGGGTTCACGATTACTTGAATCTCTGCAGAAGAATCAGTTTCTTCGGGGATAATGTCCGGCGTTTCTTCCGCCTCTTGGGGAGTTGCATAACCAATGCTTGTAATGGTTTTGAGGTACACGTGGTAAGAATTGTTACGCAGGATATGGTAGTTATTGTTCCTTACTAAGTCAACCCTCCAGTAACGGATCTGGTTCTCTCCGTTGGCATTGGCTTCATCGCCGTCTACTATAAACTCGCCCTTAACGACGAAAGCATAGACATTCTTCGGGGCGAAACCTGTCTGGCCGTTTACAGTGATCGTTTTCGGCTTATTCTCGTAAGCATAGACATGCTTTTGGCCGTCAACAGTTCCGTTGAGGATCCAGTCCGTGCCGGAACCCTGGCCGGAATAATTATTTGTATATGAACCGTCAGCGGCAAAAGTAGAATTCAGGTACTCTTTGCCGACCGGCCATGTCCAAGCGGTCCATGGACGAGTGCTCGGTGTGGTATCGTCGCCGTCTGCGCGTCCGACGAATATCACGGTCGATTTTTTAATCCCGTTTGCCAAGGCGTAACCCAGCCCCTTGAAAGAAACGTCAGGAAGTGTGACCGTAGTTCCCTCGCCCCATAGCTCTTCGATTTCCTCAGTGGTCAGATCCACGGCTGTGTTAACGCCGGCGACGTCTGTAAATACCGGGGCGTTGATCTTGCTCACTAAGCGCGATACCCTTATCTGTACCGAGTTGGCAGAAGAAGGAACTCCTGGAACAACAGTGCTTTCGGCCTTGCCGCTCATTTCAAAACCGGTGGCGGGTATTGTGCGCGAGTTATAATCGGCGCCGGAAGCTTTAAACTCGGCGGCGCTGAGTTTGGCTATCAAGTCGTCGTATGTATCGCCTGTAGGCAGGGCGCCAAGGTCCGAGTTAACCACGGCTACTATCTTCTTGTCGCCTCCGGTTACAACAACCGTCCATTTGTAGGTGGTGACGCCGGTAGCTATATCCGCGGTGAAATAACCGTCCCCCCCAACTTTTGGGTCGGGCTCCCCTGCGTCGTCAAACACGTAAAGTTCGACTTTGGTTACCAGATTTTCATTTCCCACGCCGGCTTCCTCAGCGCCGGTAAGGGCGTAAGTAGTCGGGGTTGCGATTGAGATAGTTAGCGCTGCCGGTTCGCCTGTAGCGATTTTCGGTTCAGGGCCGTCTTCATTGTTACATGCAGAGAAAATACCTCCGCACAGAATTAAACCTGCGATCAATTTTGTCGTTTTCATTCTTTTAATTGCTTTTAATTGTTTTGATTGTTTTGAAAAAAATCCGTGATTGTTTTTAATTGTTTTGATTATTTGAAAAAATCCGTGATTGTTTTTAGTTGTTTTGATTGTTTTTAATTGTCTTGATTATTTAAAAAATGCCGTAATGTTTTAATCTCTTATTTAATCTCTTAGCGTTTAATTACCCCGCCGCCTGCCAGCGGCTGCGGCGGGGAAATTCATTCGTTTAAAGCGATGCTACTTTTCTTTTGAGTTCCGACAGGTTATGCTCCGCCTGCCTTGCTCCTTTTTCCTTTGCTTTTTCCAACCATACGCGGGCGTTTTCATAATTTCCGCTTAACAGTTCGTATACGCCCCTGTTATTCGTATATTCCGCCGTAGACTGGTCGGAGTTTTCTAAGTATCTTTTCGCCCGTTCGGTATTTCCCTGTAGCAGGGAAGACGCCGCCGCGTTCAGGTTCGCCGTTGCGTCTTCCGGGAAGAGGCGTACGGCCGTTTCAAACACTTCTCCGAATTGCGGGTCGGAATCGTCGTAGGTATTGGCCACGCGAAACAGTTCATCCAAGCTCAGGTGCTGAGGTTTCTTCGTGTAGGTCTCCTTGGCTTCTTCCAGATCGAAGGCCTTTACCCTGTAATCTACCACGCAGGTTACCCGGCGCAGCTTGGAGTAAATATTTTTAAGGATCATATCATAAGAACCGGCATTTAAGGCTTTGATGGATGCGTCTTTTGCATCGTTGGAGGCTACGGAACGGATGATCCCCAATACGTCGGAACGGTATCTGCCATCGAACAAGTCCGACTCCTCCATCAGTTTTTCAAATCCCGCCCAGTCTTCGCCCACAGGCTCCACGCTACAAATATTCCACGGGAGCGTCACGCGGCGGGAGAGGTATTGGCTCATGGCGTTGGCGCGACCTACGCCTAACCTGTTGTTGAGCGCTTCGCTACCTTCGGGAGAGGCATATCCTCTGATGCGGATGGAATTGATGGTTACGTTCTTATCGCCTATCAGTTCGCGCAAGAGATTTTCAGCCTTGTTCAACTCTCTCCTGTTATCCCTGAATTCGGAGATGATGGCGGTTTCGCCCACCTTGAAGTCGAGGAAAGCGTCTGCCCGTTCATCACGCATTTTTATGGCCTCCACATCGGGGCGAATGTATGCCAGCGACGGTTTGATCCTGTCTTCCGGAGGTATAATCATGGCCACCAGGCGTTCTACCGAAATTTTCTGGGTATAGCCCGCGCACCCGCACAAGTCTTGTATAAGGTCCAGCGACGCTTCCCCCATCCATTTCTGGTAATGGAGCGAAGTATGGTATGACACTGTTTTGACATAGTCGGGCGGCAATCTTTTTCCGCTTACAACTTCCACCGGGAGGTCTCTGCCTTTCACCTTGCTTTTGTTCAAAGCCTGATAACGGCGGAACAATTGATGGCGGCGCGTGCCGTTGATCACTAAGGGAGGAAGGTGTCTGGTTTGCGACGCACCGGTTAATACCGGGGTCAGCGTGAGCGAACGTTCTTTGTCTATTGATACGCCCTCCAACGTAACCGTCATGTCGATGTACAGCGAATCCCCTACAAGGGAAAGCGCCGGCTTTACGTTGATCTTGCCTTCGTAATCCTGTGCCCGCGAAACGGACGGGTATAACGCCCATACCGCCAGGCACAGAATGGAAACAATCCTGTATTTATTATTATTGGTCTTCATGCCTGTATCCTTTCTGCTAATCTCATTTATCTTGATACTTGTATTTGTCTTACTTGATAATAAAAATTAAACTGATCCCCGCTTTGGTCGGGCCGAAATAATCCGTGCTGCCCTCGTCGATCTTTTTGCCGCAGGAGCCGCACTCGAATTTTTCATAGTCAATTTTCACGTAACCTGCTCCCAGGGTAGCCTCCAAAGCCCAGCGGGGAGACAGCACCCATTGGTAGCCGTAAGACAATCCCGCCCCATACAGGTCTCCCTGGTAACGGTGCTCTTTAAGTTCGGGAAAAAGATCGAAAGGCAACTCAAGTCCACCGACATTATAATGTCCGTAGATTCCATGTAGCCCGAAAAAATGGCCGAAATAACCTTCGCACTGCCACCGCCTGAGTTCCGGCTGTACCAGGAAGTGCTTCCATTTTACCGTATTGTCGGAACTCCAGGCGTTGTAGTTAACCGGCAGATCTACGGTATAGCGCCTGGAAAGCCTGACTTCTATACCGAGATTGGCTGTTGAGGTGGCGTCCCACAACAAATTGGTTTTTACTCCTATGCGAGGAGGGCGCACCATGCTCCAGTGAAAACTTTCTCCCGACTGCCCCCGGGCAATACCCCAAAGCAACACAAAGAGCAGTAATACTAGTTGTCTTCTATTCATATATGCTTGATTTTTGTTAATTTAATATCCCATAATCAAAAGCCTAAACACAAGAGCTAAGACAAACGTTCTTGCCGTATTAAAATCACTCTTGTGAAATAATTTCATCCCGTCCCTACAATAATCGAACGGTTTCACAAAAATAGAAAAAGAAATTTATTTATAAAAATATATTTGCATTTGTAACCGCATTATAATTAATGTAATATATGTAAAATATTACATATATGTTTAAATGATGTTTGCCCGGATTATCCGGGAGCAATGAATACAAATGCATATATACAGGAGTTTTTGGCTGAGTTTGTGCAAATGATTCCAAAAGCGGGAACAAATAAAATAACTACACGAAAACTTTATTTTTTGGAGGGTAAAAAATGAGTATTTTTTCCCCATAGTTGCTATATGACCGATTCTACGCTTGGAAATGTTTCTATTTTTATGTAATTTTGTGTATATTTGTTTTCAGTTCTATTTAAAATTTACAGCATCAGGGCGACCCAAAGGGTAACTTCAGGTTGTAATGAAAAGCCCCTAGTTAAAAACAGACAATTATGGACATACCAAGTATTTTGTGTGATAAATTGGTTGATTTTAAAGCAATTCCGGATCATAATGCGTTTACAAGAGGGTTGAATATAGTCCATTCCTTAGCAAAGGCGACCCAAACGACGGCCCTGATAATCGACCATTTTGAAAAATGTACATGGTTGTATCATTACAACCCTGAATATATCGGGGTTTTCGGAAGTATGAGACATGAACTCTATAAGGATAATTATTTTGATACGTTGGTCTGTGCTGAGGACGCCGATTTGTTTTCCCAGACCGTTTCGGCAATCAATGATTGTATCCGTACCGATTTTCTGAAAGGCGACCGGCATTACTATTTTTCCTTTAAGATCAGGCTTGGGCCGCCCCGGGAAGAAGCCCAGATATGCTCGTTGATAGTTATACCTTTTATATATACGCCCGACCTTACGTACAGGGGCGCGATTTATTATATAGGAGCGACGAAAAAATTGCATCCCGGCAATCTGGTTTTACACGCTTTCAGGCAGAATGCCTTTTTCAATTTTAATACGGAGGAAAACCGGTTCAATACCCGTGCGAAAGTGGGTAAATTGTCGGATGTAGAGAAAAAAATACTCAAACTTGCGGCGGAAGGGGTTGCCGAAAATGAAATAGCAGAGATGCTGGGGCTTCCGGTCAGCAATTTGAAAAATCAAAAAACAAGAATGTTTAACCGATTGTCGGTAAGTTCAATAGCCGCTGCTATTGCGCTGGCATATAATCAGGAATTACTCGACTAAACCCTATAAAACAACATGCATTATGGGAATGAAAACAATTGAAGAGATGATCGTTTCGGATACAGACCGGCGCTTAGCCGACACCATAAAGGAGGTAATACTTGCCGTTTCGATTTTTTCCGAGGCCGTTGACGTGATTTTTACCGTGCATGACTATTCGAGCGGTACGCTCGTTCTCGTTTCCAAAGCGTTTACCGAACTGACCGGAATCCGCCAGGAGGATATCAAGCGCGGCGGGCTGCAAGTTTATCACGATATGATCCATCCCAAAGACTTCGACCTGTTGGGAGCCGCTTATAAAAAAAGTTGCGAACTGTTTACCCGGAAAAAGAAAAAAGAACTCAGCTACTTTGTCTTTATGTCTAACTTCAGGATAAAAACGGTTGAGGGCGATTACCGGCAAATGGACAATTACGGCGTGCCTGTTTTG
>JAISZV010000127.1 GCA_031284475.1 Proteiniphilum sp.
GCAACTTATTGATAAGTACTTTCTTCAGCTCTTCCATTTTGAGTTCGTACTCTTCGTCGAGTTTGGGCAGAAGCGCTTTGTTTGAAAGTTTGGTCTTTCCTTTCTTTGACGCTTTTGAGAAGAGATTGGTGTGGATAACCACGCCCTTGAGCGAAGGAGGCGCTTTGAGGGAAGCGTCTTTCACATCGCCTGCCTTGTCGCCGAAAATGGCGCGGAGCAGTTTTTCTTCGGGGGAGGGATCGGATTCTCCTTTCGGGGTGATTTTACCGATCAGGATGTCTCCCGGTTTGATGCGCGCTCCGATGCAGACGATTCCTCTTTCATCGAGGTCTTTGGTTGCTTCTTCACTCACGTTGGGTATATCGGAAGTGAGTTCTTCCATTCCCCGCTTGGTTTCGCGCACCTCAAGGGAGAACTCTTCCACATGCACCGAAGTAAAGATATCTTCACTTACCAACCGTTCGTTTAATACGATGGCGTCTTCAAAGTTATACCCTTTCCACGGCATGAACGCCACTTTCAGGTTCCTGCCCAATGCCAGTTCGCCGCTTTGTGTAGCGTATCCTTCGGTAAGGATCTCGCCTGCTTTTACCTTTTGCCCCACTTTACAGATAGGGCGCAGGTCGACAGTGGTATTCTGGTTGGTCTTCCGGAATTTGGGGATGTTGTAAGTCTTTACGGCATCCTCGAAACTGGTAAATTCTTCTTCTTCAGTCCGATCGTATTTTATTTTGATGGTGGTGGCGTCTACGTAGAGTATCTCTCCGCTTCCTTCGGCCATGACCTGTGTGCGGGAGTCATGGATAACCTGCGCCTCGATACCTGTACCTACGACAGGCGATTCGGTTCTCATCAACGGAACGGCCTGGCGCATCATGTTCGACCCCATCAATGCGCGGTTGGCATCGTCATGCTCAAGGAAAGGAATCAACGATGCGGCGATGGAAGCGATTTGCATGGGCGACACATCCATCAGTTCCACCTCTTCCGGGGTGATCACGGGATAATCGGCGTCCTGCCTTGCCTTTACGCGCGGGTTGATGAATTGCCCCTTGTTGTTGAGCGGCGCATTTCCCTGTGCTATCAGCTTATTTTCTTCCTCTTCCGCAGCGAGATAGATGACCTCGTTGTTGTTGGTATTCACTGAGCCGCTCCCTACCTTGCGGTAAGGCGTTTCGATGAATCCCAGGTCGTTGATCTTGGCATAGACGCAGAGCGAGGAGATAAGCCCGATATTCGGCCCTTCAGGCGTTTCTATAGGACAAAGACGCCCGTAATGGGTGTAGTGGACGTCGCGCACCTCAAATCCGGCGCGTTCCCGTGAAAGGCCCCCCGGGCCAAGCGCCGACAGACGGCGTTTATGGGTGATTTCCGCCAGCGGGTTGGTCTGATCCATGAACTGTGAGAGCGCATTGGTTCCGAAGAACGTATTGATGACCGACGAGATGGTTTTCGCGTTGATCAGGTCGATCGGGGTGAAAACCTCGTTGTCGCGCACGTTCATCCTCTCGCGGATGATACGCGCCATACGGTTCAGGCCTACTCCGAACTGGCTGTATAATTGTTCCCCTACCGTGCGCACACGCCGGTTGCTGAGGTGGTCGATATCGTCCACCATAGCTTTGGAGTTGACAAGCTCGATAAGGTATTTGATGATCTCTATCATGTCTTCTTTCGTGAGGACACGGGTGTCGACGTCGATATTGAGATTCAGCTTTTTATTAATCCTATAGCGGCCTACGTCGCCCAGGTCATATCTTTTTTCCGAGAAAAAGAGGTTGTTGATCACCTCTCGTGCACTGGCGTCGTCGGCCGGTTCCGCGCTTCTCAACTGGCGGTAGATGTGACGGATGGCGTCGATCTCCGTATTACTCGGGTCTTTCTGTAATGTGTTGTAAATGATGGAGTAATCGGAATTGTTGCCTGTTTCCTTGTGCAGAAGGATGGAAGTGACGCCCGATTCGACGATTTCGTCGATATGATCCTGTTCCACCATGGTTTCGCGTTCAATGATCACTTCGTTCCTTTCGATGGATGTTACCTCGCCGGTATCTTCATCTACAAAATCTTCCATCCATGATTTCAGTACGCGTGCGGCCAGTTTACGCCCCACTACTTTTTTGAGGTTTGCTTTATTGACCTTCACCTCTTCGGCCAGGTCAAATATCTCAAGGATATCCTTGTCGCTTTCAAAACCGATGGCGCGGAGCAGGGTGGTGACCGGTAACTTCTTTTTCCGGTCGATATAGGCATACATCACATTGTTGATGTCCGTAGCAAATTCAATCCATGATCCCTTGAACGGAATGATGCGGGCGGAGTAGAGCACTGTGCCGTTTGCATGGAGGCTCTGTCCGAAGAATACGCCGGGAGAACGGTGCAATTGCGAAACAATGACGCGTTCGGCGCCGTTGATAACAAACGTGCCTTTCTCCGTCATATAAGGAATGGTGCCGAGATATACATCCTGAATGACAGGCGTAAAATCTTCATGATCGGGGTCGGTGCAATATAAATACAGTTTTGCCTTCAGCGGGACACTGTAGGTGAGCCCTCTGTCTATACATTCGTCGATAGTATAGCGCGGGGGATCAACATAGTAATCTAAAAATTCGAGGACGAAATTGTTACGGGTATCGGCAATGGGAAAATTCTCCGTGAAAACCTTATACAATCCTTCATTCTTTCTGCTTTCGGGGGGGGCGTCGAGTTGGAGAAAATCCCGGAACGATTTTAGCTGTACTTCCAGAAAATCGGGAAACTCAAGCGGATTTTTTATCGACGCGAAATTGATTCTTTGATTGGTGTTATTTGAAGACATGGATGTGAGTTTTTGAACCTACTATATATTGACACAAAAGGTTAAGAATCTTCAGGAAGAAGATCCTTAACCGTATTAACCTAAATTAGGTAAATGTTATTTAAGCTCAACTTCCGCCCCAGCCTCTTCAAGTTGTTTTTTCAAAGCGTCTGCTTCGTCTTTTGTTATACCTTTCTTCAATTCGCTGGGAACACCGTCTACCAAGTCTTTGGCTTCTTTTAAGCCAAGGCCGGTGAGTTCCTTTACAGCCTTCACTACGGCAAGTTTTGCCGTACCGGGGCTCTTAAGGATTACATCAAATTCTGTTTTTTCCTCTACAACGGCTTCTCCGGCTGCGGCAGGGCCTACAGCAACGGCAACCGCTGCGGCTGCCGGTTCGATACCGTATTCGGTTTTCAAAATCTCAGCCAGTTCATTAACCTCTTTTACTGTTAGGTTGACCAGGTCTTCAGCAAATTTTTTTAAGTCTGCCATTTTTTTATTTGTTTAAATTGATTACTAATTCTGTTTGTTGTAAAAATTAATTAACTCTCTTTCTCCGACAATGTTTTTAATACTCCATGGAGTATGGCGCCGCCGGATTGAAGTGCGGAAATAACGTTCTTTGCAGGTGATTGCAACAGTGCGATCACATCTCCGATAAGTTCCGGCTTGCTCTTGATATTCACCAGGTTTTGCAAAGTATTTCCTCCGATGAAGAAACTTTCCTGAACGTAGGCGCCTTTCAAAGCCGGTATTTTATCGGCTTTGTATTTATCAATGAGCTTGGCGGGAGTATTTGCCGTGTTAGAGAACATGATGGCCGTATTCCCTTTTAATATGGGATACAGTTCGCTGTAATCTCTGTCGAGCGATTCGAATGCTTTCTGCAATAAGGTATTCTTCACCACTACCAGCTTAATCCCCTGTTTGGAACATTCCCTTCTCAGATTGCTTGTTTTCACTGCATTGAGTGTAGCAATACTGGTAAGGTAGAAGTTTTCATACTCCTGGAGATTAGCGGCTATCTGCTCTATTATTTGTTGTTTATCTTCCTTTTTCATTCCTTTTTTTAATTAGATTCATCTGTCGATTTCGTGTCCACTTTAATACCCGGACTCATCGTACTGGAAAGATAAATACTCTTGATATAGGTACCTTTTGCCGCGGTCGGTTTTAATTTGATCAACGTTTGGATAAATTCTTTTGCGTTGTCTCTAATTTGTTCGGGCATGAAAGATACTTTTCCTATAGAGGTGTGAATAATACCGGCTTTGTCCACTTTAAAGTCGATTTTCCCTTGTTTTACCTCATTCACGGCTTTTGCCACGTCAGGGGTAACGGTTCCGCTCTTAGGGTTCGGCATCAATCCTCTTGGCCCTAATATACGGCCAAGCGCTCCGATTTTACCCATGATTTGCGGTTGTGTGATGATTACATCCACATCGGTCCAACCTCCTTTAATCTTTTCGATATATTCATCGAGCCCCACATAGTCGGCGCCGGCCTCTTTGGCAGCGGCTTCAACTTCCGGGGAGCACAATACAAGAACTCTTACCTGTTTACCTGTTCCGTGAGGGAGCGATACCACGACTCTCACCATCTGGTTAGCTTTTCGCGGATCTACGCCGAGGCGTACATCGATATCTACGGATGCGTCGAACTTGGCATTGGTGATTTCCTTCCCCAGCGCCGACGCTTCTTTTAGCGAATAGGTCTTTCCCGCTTCAATTTTGCTCAAAGCCAACTTTTGATTTTTTGTCAGTTTACCCATGTTTCAATTGAAGTTTTAATTAGTGATATTTTCCGGAAATTCCCCTCTTACTGTGATACCCATGCTCCGAGCCGTTCCGGCTACCATCCGCATTGCCGATTCGAGCGTGAAGCAGTTTAAGTCGGGCATTTTCTCTTCGGCAATCGCCTGTACCTGTTCCCAGGTAATTTCCGCAATTTTCTTGCGATTGGGTTCTGCCGAACCGCCTTTCTGTTTACTGGCTTCTAATAGCTGAATCGCAACCGGTGGAGTTTTAACAATAAAATCAAAAGACTTGTCGGTATAATAAGTGATTACCACTGGCAATACTTTACCGGCTTTGTCCTGAGTTCTGGCATTGAATTGCTTGCAAAACTCCATAATGTTGATCCCTTTGGAACCCAATGCAGGGCCTACCGGGGGAGATGGGTTTGCAGCTCCTCCTTTGATTTGTAATTTTAGTTGTCCGGCAACTTCTTTAGCCATTTTCTTGATTTTAATAAATTACGGTTTTCGAAACACTTTAAAGAACTTACAGAATCTGCGTAACCAAATATCTGACTATTCTTTCTCTACTTGCATATAACCCAACTCAAGGAGTTGTTTTCTTCCGAAAATTTTCACCATCACTTTGAGTTTTTTCCTCTCTTCATTCACTTCCTCTACTACACCGGAGAAACTGCTGAAAGGACCTCCGATCACTTTCACGTTTTCGCCTACATAGTATTTCATATCCATTTCGTCGCCTGCCTCTTCCAACTCGTCCATCGTTCCGAGGATCCGTTTTACTTCCGATTCCCGCAAAGGTTGGGGGTCGGTTGTGTTCGGCAGAAAGCCGGCAACGTAATTGATATTCTTCAGTTCGTGAATTACCTCACCCGTCAGTTCCGCTTCAATAAGCACATAGCCGGGAAGATAAGCGCGTTCTTTCATCACTTTCTTTCCGTTGCGTATTGAGTAGGTCTTTTCTGTGGGGATGAGAACCTGGGAGATATACTTCCCCAGGTCGGTTTTCTTCATCTCTGATTCAAGATACTCTTTGACTTTAGTTTCTTTTCCACTAACGGAACGCAATACGTACCATTTCTTTCTCTCTTCAGTCATAGCTAAGTCTCTTTCTTTCAGATTTTACAAAATACCGTAGAGAAGTTTTAACATCCACTCAAATAAAGAATCCGCACCAAACACTATCACGGCAATTATAAGGGAAGCAATCAATACAATTACCGTACTGCCGTAAAGTTCTTCTCTAGATGGCCAGGATACCTTATGAACCAACTCATTGTAGGAATCGCTGAGATATGCAACTATTTTTTTCATTTAATTCGGATAATTTTTTGCACGGGTCGAGAGACTCGAACTCCCGACACCTGGTTTTGGAGACCAGCGCTCTACCAACTGAGCTAGACCCGTATACAAACCCTGCCTATTCCCATCCTCATAGAGAAGGGCCTTTGACGGCAGGGTTTTTATGTTACTCATCCAACTTTGTCCTCCAAAAAAGAGGCGGGGGATGAGTCTGTATTAATCTAATAACTCTGTAATCTGTCCTGCGCCTACGGTACGTCCACCTTCACGGATAGCGAAGCGAAGGCCAACGTGGCATGCTACCGGATAGATCAGTTCTACCTCGATAGTTACGTTGTCGCCGGGCATTACCATTTCTACTCCTTCGGGCAGGGTAATTTCACCTGTTACGTCGAGGGTACGGATGTAGAACTGGGGACGGTATTTGTTGTGGAAAGGAGTGTGGCGTCCGCCTTCTTCTTTCTT
>JAISZV010000157.1 GCA_031284475.1 Proteiniphilum sp.
CAATTTCTCCATGAACAGTTCATTTTCCTACCATCCTGAGATGCAATCGTCGGAATTATATCTCCGGTTCGACGGAAGGATCAAAAACAAACGCTCTAACCTACCCGACTTGAAGGTAGCCGACGGAGTGATCGCCACATCTGCTCTGGCGGATGTGAGAACCACCCCGCCCTCAGTCGCCCCCGACGGGTTCCAACGCATCATTCAGCAAGCCCGGGAAGCCAATATCATGTTCGTAATCCAGCAGGCCAATCTGCGTCAGAGCGAATTGAACAAACGTGATTTGACCGAATGGAAACGCCGTGTGGAAGAAGCTTTTAACGATCCCAAGCAAAACGTGAACGTGGAAGTGTCGGCCTATGCATCGCCCGATGGCGGTTTCTCTCTCAATGAAAAGCTCGCCGCAGAACGCGAACAGAATACCTCCCAATACCTGGAAGGCGAGTTGGACAAGAGAAAAATAGATACCGAAGTCTATGCCCATTATACTGCCCAGGACTGGGAAGGATTCCGTCAGTTGGTTTCCGCATCCAATCTACAGGACAAAGAACTGATTCTTCGTGTGCTGGAGATGTATCCCGATTCCGAAACCCGCGAAAAGGAAATCAAAAATATCTCTTATGTGTTCGAGGAACTTGCCGGCGCCATTTTACCGCAACTGCGCCGTTCGCGCATCATTGCCAATATCGAGATCATCGGCAAATCTGATGAAGAGATTATGGCGGCATGGAACAACAACCCGAAAGAGTTGTCGGTGGAAGAGTTGTTGTATGCTTCTTCGCTTACCGATGACGAAAGTGTAAAGAATCGCGTTTACCAGTACGTTACCGCCAACTTCACCAATGATTACAGGGGATGGAACAATATGGGCACCATGTTCTACAAACAAGGAGAGTATGTCAAAGCAAAACAGTCATTCGACCGTGCAGCGCAGGTGAACTCCTCCGCTCCCGAAGTGAATATGAACAAGGCCCTGCTGACCATTATGGATAATGACCTGAATGTAGCCAACGAACTGTTGGGAAAGTCCGCCGGGGCAGCAGGGCTCGATGAAGCCATAGGCCTTCTCAACCTGTTACAGGGTAATTATAACCAGGCAGTGGGCGCTTATGGCCGGTACAAGAGTAATAACGCCGGCCTGGCGCAACTGTTGGCAAAAGACTACAATAAGGCAAAACAGACGCTGGAAACTGTGGAAAATCCCGACTCCGTTACGGCTTACCTGCTTGCCATAATCGCATCCCGAACCAATAACTTCAATGAGGTGGCTTCAAACCTGCGCACCGCTATCGACCGCGACAGAGACATCGCGGCAAAAGCGCTCGACGACCTGGAGTTTGCGAAATACCGCACCAACCAGGAGTTTATGTCAATTGTCAAATAAAATCCGGAATACCTGACCCCTGATAACAAAAAATGAACTACCCCGTCCGTTTGCGGTGGGATAGTTCATTTTTTTTGTATAACTAATCCGGGAGCGAAGGTTGAAGTTAACTCCCCTGTCTTATTTTTACACAAAAAACCATCGAGATAAAATAAGCAAGCCGGAAAACTCGTAACTTTGCCGTCCGGGAGATAATCTCCCGCCCTAAATGTAATCAAAATGATAAGGTCTCTCAAAATAAAGATCGTGCTCAGCCTCTCCCTCCTCATTGTAATGCTGATGGCTGCCGGCATTATGTCTATTCTGGATTTCGGGAAAATAGGAAATTCGGTAGACGCCGTATTGAAAAACAATTATCAATCCATTGAATCGGCAAAGAAGATGCTCGATGCGGTGGAAAGGGAAGACAGCGGCGTTTTGTTGTGGATGATCGGAAATAAAGAGCCGGGAATAGAGACTGTTTTGAGCGCTGATTCGGTAATCCGGAAAGCAATCGTCGATATAGAAAAGAACATCACCGAAACCGATGAACCACGATATGTGATAGCAGTTATGGATGAGTATGAACAATACCACTCTTCCATAAAGAAGATATTGGAAGACGGGCGCAGTAACGAAGAGCTTAAACGGGTATACGGCGCCGAAACGAACTCGCTTTTCCTCAAAACAAAAGAGGCTATCAACAAACTGATGGTGTTGAACCAGAATCAGATGTACCGGCAGGCAGGGATCGTAAAAGAACAATCGCGCCGGGCCATGATGCCGGCCATCGTTTCTATCGCGGCCGCTATCATCTTTGCACTGTTGCTCTACTTTTTTATCCATACCTATTTTATCCGTCCGGTCAGGCAACTGATCAGCAGCGTAAAGGAATATTATCCGGAAAAAGGACAATTAGTGGCCGGAATTGTATCCAAAGATGAATTTAAGAAACTGGAAGAAGAAATCAACCAGTTAATATACAGGCTTCGGAGAGCAAAAAACTCAATGTAAACTTCAGAGCAATGATACGTACAAGAGCGGTTATCAAATACCTGGGCTACATCCTACTGTTTAATGCGTTGTTTCTGTCTATCTCTGCCGTGATCTCGTTCAGCCACAACGAAAATTCGGTGAGCGCACTCCTTTTCAGCGCTTTGCTGACAGCTATACTGGGGAGTTTCCCTCAGATTTTTGTCGAAAAAATAGAAGAGATCACGTTCCACGAGGGATTGGTTATCAGTGTAACCGGATGGATTATTACCTGTATTGTCGGCATGATCCCTTATTATATCTGGGGAGGAGAATTTACGTTGGTGAATGCGCTTTTTGAGAGCGTATCGGGTTATACTACAACCGGGGCAAGTATATTAAACGACGTAGAGTCGCTTCCGAAAGGGTTGTTATTCTGGCGTTCTTCTACCACATTTACCGGCGGCATAGGGATTATTCTTTTTGTATTGCTGGTTCTTCCGGAGAAGAAAGGGATACAATCCAGCTTTTACCGCTCGGAGGTGTCGGATTTGTCGAAGATGAGTTTTCGTACCCGCTCCCGGCACATCATCCGTATGATAGTAACCGTTTACTTTACGCTGATCATAGTAGAAGCAATCTTGTTGAAACTGCTTGGCATGACTTTTTTCGACGCCATTTGTCATTCATTTTCCACCGTTGCAACAGCCGGTTTTTCTACGAAGAACCTGAGTATTGCCGCTTACGACAATATATGGATAGAACTGGTAGTTATGCTTTTTATGCTGATCAGCAGCATGCACTTCGGGTTAGTCTACACCAGTATGACGAACAAAAAAACAACTGTTTTCACCTCCCGCCCCGCACGCATGTATATGGTTGTCACATTCATCGGGATTATTCTGGTAACTTTTCAACTGGCGCATGAAAAAATATATGGATTGGGGGAATCCCTGCGGTACGCATCCTTTCAGGTGATTTCACTGGCAAGCACTACCGGCCTTGCTACCATAGATACGGCAAAGTGGCCGGCGTTCTCTATCATCCTCCTTCTCTATTATTCCATGCAGTGCGGAATGGTTGGCTCTACGTCCGGAGGCATTAAATTCGACCGGATCTACCTCTTTTTCGCATCGGTAAGAAAACAGTTAAAGTCAATCATCCATCCCGAAGGAATATATGCCGTGAAAATGGATAAGGAGATTATCGACCACGGCCTTGAGTTGCAAATCGTGACCTTTATCATCGCCTACCTCTTCACGATGATGATCACTGCCCTCTTGCTGGCTGCGATGGGAATAGACGGGACAACTTCCCTGTCGGTTTCCATTGCTACCATCGGAAACGTAGGCCCCGGTTTCGGGGAAGTGAGTTCGCTCGGCAATTACGGCCAGCTACCCAATGCGGCCAAATACCTGCTTTCAGTCAACATGTTGTTGGGACGCCTGGAGATCATGAACGTATTTGCTCTTTTCTTGCTTTTATTCAGGAAAGATTAAAACAGAGCATTCCGGAACGTTTTTATCCGTTCGGAAAATGTAGCGAAACACTCTGGTTTTAAATTTCTTCGGGTTTAATTTCCCGCCACTTGCCGCAAGAAATAAAAAATTATTCCTTGCCGACCCGTCAGTTTGCTGCGGGGTAGTTCATTTTTGTTTCTTAAGAGGCTTTTGGAAGCATAACATAAGATTCGCCGAAAACCGAATGACGCAAACGCCAACGCAACAAGCGCGAACAACAGTTCTGTTAAATAAAAAATCGTACCTTTGTGCTCTCAATAAAAACCGACATATAGACTTAATCAAATGATGAATTTTGTGGAAGAACTCCGTTGGCGTGGCATGATACACGAAATAATGCCCGGGACGGAAGAACAGTTATTGAAAGAACAAACGGCAGGGTATCTGGGGATCGACCCCACAGCCGATTCCCTGCACATCGGGCATCTGGTAGGCGTGATGATGCTGAAGCATTTTCAGCGTGCAGGACACACTCCCATTGCGCTGGTAGGCGGCGCCACGGGAATGATAGGCGACCCTTCCATGAAATCGGCGGAACGCAACCTGCTCGATGAAGAAACCTTGCGCCACAACCAGGAAGCCATCAAAAAACAATTAGCGAAATTCCTGGATTTTGAAAGTGAAATCCCCAACAAGGCTATCCTGGTGAATAATTACGACTGGATGAAAAATTATTCTTTTCTGAATTTCATCCGCGATATTGGTAAGCATATCACCGTCAATTATATGATGGCGAAAGACTCGGTGAAAAAGCGGCTGAGCGGGGAATCGAGCGAAGGGATGTCGTTCACCGAATTTTCTTACCAACTGCTGCAAGGGTATGATTTTCTCCATCTCTACCGCGACAAAGGCTGCCGCCTGCAATTAGGAGGCTCCGACCAATGGGGCAACATCACCACCGGTACAGAACTGATCCGCCGCGTGGAAGGGGGCGAAGCCTATGCGCTGGTTTGCCCGCTTATCACCAAAGCCGACGGAGGCAAATTCGGCAAGACCGAGAGCGGCAATGTATGGCTCGGCCGCCGTTATACCTCGCCCTATAAGTTCTATCAGTTCTGGCTCAATGTGAGCGACGCCGACGCCGAAAAATATATCAAGATATTCACTTCCCTCCCCAAAGAGGATATAGAAGCGCTGATCGCAGAGCAACAATCCGCACCCCATCTGCGCCCGCTGCAAAAACGGTTGGCCGAAGAGATCACCGTGATGGTACATTCGCGTGAAGATTACGAAATGGCCGTCAACGCTTCGGAGATACTGTTCGGCAAATCCACCTCCCGGACGCTTCGCGCCATAGATGAAGAAACGTTCTTACAGGTATTTGAAGGAGTACCGCAATTCACTATCCCACGTGAGAAACTGGCGCAAGGGATCAAAGCAGTCGACCTGCTCACCGAAGAGGCCGCCGTATTCCCTTCTAAGGGAGAGATGCGCAAAACCGTGCAGGCAGGAGGCGTGATGATCAATAAGGAGAAATTGGAGTCATTCGACGAGACCATCGGCCTTACCCATCTTATCGGCGGAAAGTATATTCCGGTACAGCGCGGAAAGAAGAATTATTTCCTGCTGATTGCCGAATAAATTGCGACCAGGAATAAACAGTAGTATGGGGCAAGTTCAATTAATAAATGCAACCGGAGGTTGAAGTTGCATTTATTGCTTGAATCTGCCCGCCGCAAAAACCGGCCAAATTGTTTGGTACGTTAATATTATTATACT
>JAISZV010000207.1 GCA_031284475.1 Proteiniphilum sp.
AATTGTCAATTGTCAATTGTCAATTATCAATTATCAAAGGGTATGTTCCTGTCCTCTTTTTATCTTGCGCCGGTAGAATATTACGCAGCGCTTTTCCACGCCGGAAATGCGCTTATTGAGATTCATGACAATTACCGGAAGCAGTCGTATCGTAACCGGTGTATTATCGGTGGGGCAAACGGCCCCCTCTCCCTGAGCATCCCGGTGGAAAAGCCGGAAAAAGCGGAAAGCCGGATGAAGGATATACGTATCGCAGAACACGGCCACTGGCAACATCTGCATTGGAACGCCATTGTTTCGGCATATAACTCCACGCCTTTCTTTCAATATTTTGAAGAGGAGTTCCGCCCCTTTTACGAAAAGAAATTCCGCTACCTGCACGATTTCAACGAACAGTTGCGCCGGCTTATCTGCGGTTTTCTCGGCATTGAAACGCCGTATAGTTATACTTCGGAATATGTAAAAGCCCCCCCTCCCAATATAACAGACCTGCGTGAAACCATCGATCCGAAGAAACCTCTCTCTTATGAAATGCCGGCATATTACCAGGTTTTCGCCGGAAAAGCGGGATTCACTCCCAACCTGAGTATTATCGACCTGCTGTTCAATTTGGGCAATGAAGCAAGGATTTACCTTATCCATTATCCGTTCCCGCTTTATTTCAATTAATCACCTTTTTTTCTTACTTTTGTAGCCGGTAAGAACGAAGGAGATACTTTCATTTAAACATACCGTAAATGAACGCCTTCGGAACTTGAGTAAAAGAATTATGATGCATCACAAGACAAGGGTGCGCTTTGCGCCCAGCCCTACAGGAGCGCTGCATATCGGCGGGGTGCGTACGGCGCTGTACAACTATCTCTTTGCCAAACAACAGGGCGGGGATTTTATCCTCCGGATCGAAGATACCGATTCCTCACGGTTTGTACCGGGCGCCGAAGAATATATCCGGGAAACGTTCGACTGGCTGAGGATTCCGTTCGACGAAAGCCCCGCGAAAGGGGGCGATTACGGGCCGTATAAACAGTCGCAACGAAAAGATATCTACAAACAATATGTCCGCTCTTTGCTCGACAAGGGGGCAGCCTATATAGCATTCGACACGCCGGAAGAGTTGGAATCAAAAAGGGCGGAGACCGCCAATTTCCAGTACGACGCTTCCACCAGGGGCAAGATGCGTAACTCGCTCACCCTACCGGAAGAAGAGGTGCAGGCCTTGATAAAATCCGGCACGCAATATGTAGTCCGCATCAAAATAGATCCGGGCCGGGAGATCATTGTCGATGACATGATCCGTGGCAGGGTGGTTGTCAATTCCTCGGTACTCGACGACAAGGTGATCTATAAATCGGCCGACGGGCTACCCACCTACCACTTGGCCAATGTGGCGGACGACCACCTGATGGAGATCACCCACGTGATCCGCGGCGAAGAATGGCTCCCTTCGGCCCCCCTGCACGTATGGCTCTACAAGAGCTTAGGCTGGGAAGAAGATATGCCGCAATTCGCCCACCTGCCGCTCCTGCTCAAACCGGAAGGAAACGGCAAACTAAGCAAACGCGACGGCGACCGCCTCGGATTTCCCGTTTTTCCGCTGCAATGGACGGATCCGAAAACGGGCGAGGTATCGCCGGGATACCGCGAAAGCGGTTACTTACCGGAAGCGGTTGTCAATTTCCTTGCTTTGCTCGGTTGGAATCCCGGAACGGAACGGGAAATTTTCGGCATAGAAGAGCTTATAACCTTATTCTCAATCGACAAAGTGAGCAAAAGCGGCGCCAAGTTCGATGCGGAAAAGGCGAAATGGTTCAATCATAAATACATCCTCCAAATGTCAGACCACGACCTGGCAGCGCTGTTCATCCCGGTTTTGCAGGAAAAAGGGATACCGGCGTCCTTGGAGAAAACGGAGAAAGCAGTGGGACTGATAAAAGAGCGCGTACATTTTATCGGCGAGTTGTGGGAGCAATCATCCTTTTTCTTTGTCGCACCCACGGTTTACGATGAACAGACCGTCAGGAAACGTTGGAAAACCGAGACTCCGGAGCAGATGAGACAACTGATTGCGTTAATTGCAGGGATGGACGACTTCTCGGCGGAAAACCAGGAGAAAACCGTAATGGATTGGATACAACGGAATCAATTGCATACGGGAAACGTGATGAACGCATTCCGGTTGGCCATTGTGGGCGCGGGAAAAGGGCCGCACATGTTCGACATTACCGGAGTGATAGGGAAAGAAGAAACGCTCCACCGTTTGGAACGGGCAATATCTACTCTGCCGTAGAGGTAAAATTAATTCTGTAACAGCAATGGACATTGATTTTGTAATCACCTGGGTTGATATGAACGACCCGAAATGGAAAGCCGATTTCACCAAATATTCGGGTAAGATCGACAACTCGAAGAATGAAGTGTCGGAAGCCCGTTTCAGGGACTACGGCTTTCTGAAATATTGGTTCAGAGGGGTAGAGAAATTTGCGCCGTGGGTGAGGAAAATACATTTCGTTACCTGCGGCCAGAAACCGGAATGGCTTAATGCCGACCATCCCAAACTGGCATTGGTAAACCACAGCGATTATATTCCCTCAAAATTCTTACCGGTATTCAACTCTTCGCTCATAGAGATATATCTGCATAAAATTCCCGGCCTGGCGGAACATTTCGTTTATTTCAACGATGACTTTTTTACCATCGACCATATAGGAGAGGATCGCTTTTTTACTGGTGGGCTGCCCAACGACATTGCCGCTTTCCGTCATAACTGGGGAATAGGGCTATGGTCGAAATGCCTGAAAAACAATATCAGGATCATTAACGAAAGGTTCGATAAACATGAAGCGCTGCAACGCGATCATGATAAATGGTTCCATCCCTCTTACGGAAAGAAAGCCAACTTAACGCGGTTACTGAAGCCTTACGGAAAATTTGTAACGCTCATCACGCCGCATAACGCCCAACCTTACCTGAAATCGACTTTTGAAGAGGTATGGGATTATGCCGGGGACAAACTGGCGGCGGTATCGGCAAATCGTTTCCGCAGCCCGGAGGATTACACGCAGGAGCTATTCCGCACGTGGCAAATCTGCCGTTCAAACTTTGAACCGTACAACACATACAAGAATACAAAGATGTTTCCGCTTGTACTCCGCTCGAAGCAGGCCATAAAAGCCATCTATAACCGGAATCACAAGTTGGTGTGCCTCAACGACAACGCCCATATCAGAAACTACGCCCAGGTGATGCGGGAGATAGAAAAAGCGTTTGAGAATATTTTACCTGAAAAATCGCTGTTTGAATTATAATACCCTATGCCTATTTTTCAAACGATGATTTGAGCGGAAATAGTGTTTCAAGGAAAGGACGTACCCGCTCCCGGTCGGCATTAGTAGCATACTGAGTGTCATTCAGGCAAAAGAG
>JAISZV010000231.1 GCA_031284475.1 Proteiniphilum sp.
AAGCGAAGAGCAGATGCAAGCGCATTTGGCCAGCCTCCCCAATGGAGGACAAAATGCTTTAGGTAGTAATTGGGCGGCCGGAGATATTATGTACCGTGATTTGAATGGCGATGGAAAAATTAATGACGGATCACAGACGTTAGATGATTCCGGAGATACGAAAATAATAGGCAATTCTTCGTCACGCTATCTGTTTGGATTGGATTTATCGGCGAATTGGAAAGGATTCGATGCACGGGTTTTCTTTCAGGGAGTAGGAAAACGGGATTATTACACAAATTCGACGTTCTTTTTTGGAATGGCTCAAAATGGAATTTGGACAATGGTGCCGCTAAAAGAACATCTTGACTATTTTCGCCTGGAGCCATCCGGAGACCTGCCGGCCAATCCGGACGCTTATTATCCTCGTCCGTTAAGTGGTGGATTTGCAAAGAATCAGGTGTGGCAATCCCGCTATGTACAGAACGCAGCTTATATCCGGCTGAAAAATATAACATTGGGATATACCTTGCCTCGGCATTTCACACAAAAGTATTATGTTTCGGGATTACGATTTTTCGTTTCCTGCGACAATATCTGGACCGGAACCCAACTGGCTACTATGTTTGATCCGGAAACTATTAGCGGCGGCGTTCAATATACCGGAGATATCTACGCTATACAAAAAACGGCATCTTTCGGATTATCCGTGACATTTTAAAAAATTACTAATATGAAACAAAGAATAAAACAAATAGCTATCGCAGGCATACTGCTTCTGTTGTCTGCTACTCAATATTCATGCAATGATTTTCTGGATCAAATACCACAATCGGCCATATCGCCCGAAATGTACCTGAACAAGGCATCCGAATTGGAAGCCTATGTCAATGGGCTTTATGGTATTCTTCCGAGCGGCATTATTCTTACTATAGACCAACATACCGATAATCAGGCGGCGGGCAGTTATTCCGGTAAATATGTCCCCGGACAATGGAAAGTAGGTCAGACGGGAGGCGCGTGGACTTTTGGTACTATTTATAGCCACAATTATTTTCTGGAGCGCGTATTGCCGAAATATGAAGCCGGAACAATTACGGGTCTGACGGAAAATATCCGCTATTATATCGGCGAAGTGTATTTTTTACGGGCCTATGAATATTTCGTGCGCTATAAAGAGCTGGGCGACTATCCTATTTTGACCGTTACGTTGCCGGACGATCTGGAAAAATTGACGGAAGCCAGTAAGCGAATGCCACGCAATGAAGTGGCGCGTTTCATCCTCTCGGATTTGGATTTGGCTATCGAATTTATGGAAAAGAATCCGGATACCCGGAACACGCGCATCAACAAAGAATCGGCTTTGTTATTGAAATCGCGCGTAGCCTTATACGAAGGAACCTTCTTAAAATATTTCAAAGGTACGGCGCTGGTTCCGGGAGGACCGGGATGGCCCGGCGCTTCGAAGGATTACAATAAAGATTATACGTTTCCAAGCGGAAGTATTGACGCCGAAATAGAATATTTTTTGGATCAGGCTATTTATTCTTCACGCCAATTAGCCGATATGATCGCTTTAACAAGCAATACGGGCCATGTGCAGCAAGATGTAAACGAACAGGCCAACCCATATATGGATATGTATTCCGACGTTGACCTTTCGAAATACAAGGAAGTGCTGTTGTGGCGCGAATACAACCGCACACTGGGAGTTACGCATGGGTTGGGCGAATGTACGCAGCAGAGCAACCATGGCGTAGGTGTGACGAGAGGAATGACGGAGTGTTTTCTGATGGCGAATGGCCTCCCTATATATGCAAGTGGTAGCGGATACCACGGCGATGATTATATCGCCGATGTAAAAGCGGACAGAGATAACCGGCTGTATTTATTCCTGAAAGAACCCGGACAAAAAAACGTTTTGTACGGCCCTACCGCCGGAGGCGATATTCGAGCCGTAGAGCCGGTGCCCAATATCAATGGAGCCTTGGGCACGGGAGGAATATACAATACCGGATATACTTTACGGAAAGGAAATTCATTTGACGGAGATCAGTCGTATATAGGAGCAGGCGTTGGGACATACACGGGAACGATCGCATTTCGTGGCGTTGAAGCTATGTTGAATTACATTGAAGCATATTATGAACGTACCGGTACGATCAATATCACAGCCAAGCAGTATTGGGAAGCTATCCGAAACCGGGCAAAAGTAAATCCGGACTATAACAAGACCATTGCCGCTACCGAAATGGAGAAGGAAGCTCCGAACGATTGGGGTGCTTATTCCGCCGGAAGATTACTTACCGATGCTACCTTATATAACATCCGCCGCGAACGCCGTTGCGAATTGATGGGCGAAGGGCTGCGGGCTATGGATTTACAACGGTGGAGATCCATGGATCAAATGATTACTACGCCTTATCATATCGAAGGTTTCAAAGTATGGGGGCCTATGAAGGAATGGTATAAAAATGACGATGGCAGCTATAATTTAAACTATGGTCTGGATACGTCGGGGTCAATTATATCTCCGCCGGACAGAAGCGAGTATTTGAGGCCTTACGAAAAGAACCGCAATAGTCTGGTTTTGGATGGATATCGCTGGAATATGGCACATTATTTAAGTCCTATCGCCATACAGCATTTTGTGCTTACCTCCAAAGACGGAGATTTATCCACTTCCCCTATTTATCAAAATCCCGGTTGGCCCCTTACGGCTAATGAAGGGCCGGTTAATTAAAACGAATGGGATTCAATACAAAACAAGATGTTTAATTCGAATAAGTGATTATATAAAAATAGTGTTAATTTAAAATTTTATGAAAATGAAACTGTATCATTTTATTTTTTTATGTGTTTTTGGGGGGCTTTTTTTATCTTCCTGCGGCAAAGAAGAGAACGAAACGCCCCAGGATGAGACCGCCAAGATAAGTTTATCTGCGCCGGATAATAATGCAAATATTACCGTAACAGGGACTAATGATGTTACGTTTGATTGGAACAAGACCGGTACGGTCTCCGGCAATTGTCTGCTGGTGTTGAGTTTATCGGAAAGGTTGAGTTCGCCTCAAACGATAGAAATTGCCGGGAATCCGCCTTTAATAGTACCCGCCCGTACAATATTGGATAAAATCATTGCCTTGGGTATCGAAGAAGGTATTCCGACCAAAGTATATTGGTCTATAAAACCGGCTTCGAGTGATCAAAACGTAGAAACGGAGATAAGAACGCTCAATGTAACCTGCTCTTTTCCGACTCTTGCTCTCAATTCTCCGGACAATTTGATTGTAATTGATGGAAACAATGCTTCGTCTTTTCCATATACTTTCAGTTTTACTCCTCTTCCGTCGGTTAGCGATTATAAAATCAAATTTTCTTTAAACGAGGCATTTCCTACTGATGCTACTGCCGTTTACGACATCAACACAAATTCGTATTCGCTTACCGAAGAATCATTTAACACATTAATGGCTGATTTGGGAGTAACAAACAGCATAACGACTCTTGTGTACTGGACGGTTGTCGCTGCCGATGAAACTCTCGTCGCACGAAGCCAGGTACGTTCGTTTTCAGGAAGAAGGTCGGTATATCTGAATGCCGTAGGTTCCTGGTCATTTGATGATCCGAATAATTTTGTCAAGGCCGATATCGGAGCCGATCTGATACTGGGAGGGACGGGATTTACCTCCGTAGCCGCGCCCGGAACTACGAACAAGGGCATTTGCATACCCGACGGCATAGAAAATTATATCCATGCGATTCATAATATTCAACCAAACGGAGGAAGTACCAAGGATCGCGTCAACGAATATACCATACTGCTGGATTTCAGAGTTCCTAATGTAACCCAATTCCATTCGCTTATTTATACGGATGTACATTTGACCAGAACAGGGCCTTCGAGATTAGCCGTATCCGATAATTGGGGCGAAGGTAAAGGAGGCTTAACTTATGCCGGTTGGCCGGGTATGTCGAGCGATAATGTGATTTCACCGAACGTATGGTACCGGGTGGTGCTCTCTGCCAAATGCGGACAATTCTGGAGAGTATATTTAGACGGACAGTTGTCATTCAACGGAAATGTCACCGATTATGCGCAACGGGATAGTGAATTTGCTTTGGAAACAGATGGCGTTTTGTTTGCTACCGCCGGAGGATGGCCATTTGGTTACCAGATGGATATTTCGCATATTA
>JAISZV010000259.1 GCA_031284475.1 Proteiniphilum sp.
TGTGCTCTTCCGATCTTATGATATTCTGCAACAACGCACAAATATCAGCAGAAGCGTGACGTCCAACTATATACGCGACACAACCTCCAATACGCTCACAAGCTATTTTATGGTTCATCTTGTGTATCGGTTCAATATATTTAAAGGCGGAGCCACACGCGAAGAGATGACGCCCGAAAGAGGTGGCTGGGACGGCCCCGGAAGAGGCGGCGGTAGACGTAGCGGCCCTGGCCCCGGCGGTCCCGGCGGCGGAGGAGGAGGCTTCGGTGGTCCCGGTGGTACGGGTGGCGGTGGCGGATAACAGGTAGGTAACATAAACGGTTATTAATTACATCATAATGGATCAACTGCTGGCGTCGAAACAAAAAGGAACCCGGAACAATGTGTTTGTGCATATTTTACTGTGGGGGGTGATTTTCATTCTCCCCTACTTTTTTGTGGATTCCGAACGTATCTTTAACTGGTGGTCATTTATGTGGTCGCTTCCAGAGATGCTGGGATTCATGTTGGTATTTTACGTCAACTATTCTCTGCTGATAGATAAGGTTCTTTACAAAGGGAAAACCAAAGAGTTTATTTTCTATAACCTGTTACTTATTATAGCGACAGCATTCCTGATGCATTACGGGCGGTACCTGATCGAAACGCTTATGTTGGATATGAGGCCGAGAAGACACTACCTGAAGCGGGACGGCAACAATATGCAACTCCTGTTTTTAGTCCGCAATTCCACATCGCTGTTTTTAATGGCAGGATTGAGCGTAGCACTAAAGATGACCGTACACTGGTTTGAAGTGGACAACGAACGCAAGGAACTGGCAAAAGCAAAATCGGAAGCGGAGTTGCAAAACCTCAAGAATCAGATCAATCCCCACTTCCTGCTCAATACGCTGAACAATATCTATGCGCTGATAGAGTTCGATCCCCCCAGGGCGCAACAAGCGGTGATGGATCTGGGCAAGATGCTGCGCCATCTGCTTTACGAAAATAACCAGACATTCGTCCCCCTTCGCCAGGAAGCCACATTTATGCGCAATTACATTGAACTGATGCGTATACGCCTGCCCGACAATGTGAAATTGACTACCGATTTTTCTTATTCCGAATCGGGAAACACGCTTATTTCTCCTTTAATTTTTATATCTTTGATTGAAAATGCGTTCAAGCATGGTATCAGCGGGGAGAAGCCTTCGTTTGTCGATATCTCGTTCAGAGAGCATCCCTGCGGAAAAGTAGAGTTCGTCTCCCGGAACAGCTATTTCCCTAAATCGGAATCCGATAAGAGCGGAAGCGGTATCGGCCTCGAATTGGTGAAGAAAAAACTGGAACTGCTTTATCCCGGCAATTATCAATGGAAAACCTCTATTGAAGGGGACGTTTATTCGACCATGCTTTTAATCGACACAAAAAATACAGCCGGATGATACTCAATTGTTGGATTGTGGATGATGAGCCGTTGGCCCTGTCGCTTTTGGAGTCTTATGTACAAAAAACCTCTTTCCTGAGGCTGGCGGGCAAATATAGCAGTGCACTGTCGGCCATGAAGCATCTTGCCGAAGAGAAGGTCGACCTGCTTTTTCTCGATATTCAGATGCCTGAAGTGAATGGGATGGAATTTGCCCGCATTATCGGTGATCATACCCGGATCATTTTCACCACGGCTTTCAGTGAGTATGCCTTAGAAGGCTACAAGGTGAGCGCGCTCGATTATCTTCTGAAACCTTTTTCCTTTGCCGATTTCCTCACCGCCGCGAAAAAAGCGTTGACCTGGTTTGAAATGACGGAAAAGAAACCGGTTGCCGAAACGGTTCAGGAGAATTCCGGTATCTTTGTGAAATCCGATTATAAACTCCTGCACGTTTTGTATGATGATATTCTGTATATCGAAGGGTTGAAAGACTATGTGAAAATATATACCGGAAGCCAGCCAAAACCTGTTTTATCCTTGATAAGCCTTAAGGCGTTGGAGGAAGATTTGCCCTCAGACCGCTTTATGCGTGTCCACCGTTCTTACATCATCCATAAAAATAAAATTACAAGTATCAATAAAAGGCGCATTATAATCGGAGAAAAGCAGATTCCGATGGGGGACACCTACCGCAAACAATTTCTATCTGTGATAGGACAATAAATCCCGTTTATAAGGCAATAAATCCCATTTATAAAACAATAGATACCGTTTATAAGGCAATAAATCCGTTTTATAGGACAATAAAAAAGAGGGTATATCCATCATTGTGATTACCCTCCTTTACTTTTATCCTTATCCCGAACCTCGTTAACCTCGTTCGGATATTCAACCGAAACTTTAAATTCTGATATTAAAATATCTTGTTTTCAATTCTATAGGATATTCAAATGCTTTTACGAAAGATATGCGGCGAGCATCCAGACAGTTTTTTCCTGCTCTGAAATGAAGTCGCTTATCAGCGCTACGGTGCCTTCATCATTCCCTTCCGAAGCGGTTTCCAATATATCACGTTCCAAAGCGATCAGTACTTTCAGCGAGTCGAGGATATCTTTTATGATCTCCTTTGAGCCGGTTACTACTCCGGATTCTTTGATGGGCGATACTTTCAGGTATTCACTGAATTTGTGCTCCGGAACGCCGCCCAGCATAAGGATACGTTCAGCCACCTCATCCACTTTTTCTGCGGCGTCGTCGTAATACTCTTCGTATTTCGCATGTGCAGCGAAAAACTCAATACCTTTTACATTCCAATGATACCCACGGAGGTTGGTGTAATAAACCTGTAGGCCGGACAGCAATTTCTGTAAGCCGTCCACTGTCTTTCCCGTACTTTTCGGATCCAATCCTAAATAATCTAATACTTTCATAATTTCTTTGTTTAACATTGTTGTTCAATAAATTTAAACTATTTCGTGTTGCTTAATGAAATAGTTGTTATATCTGTGGCAAATTTACAAAATAATCCGGTCATCGCCAATTCTTTTGACCTGCTTTTGACAATATGCAGAATAATAATTTCTATATACACTTACCATGATGCTGCCGTTCAGACCGTTTTTTTATAGTTTATGACAGCCCGGAGCAATCAAACCACCCCGCGGATCCTGTCCTCGAATGCTGTCAGAGCCGCTTTCGCGCCTTCCCCCATTGAAATGATGATCTGCTTGTAGGGAACCGTCGTTACGTCGCCGGCCGCATAAATTCCGGGAACATCCGTTCGTCCGCGCACATCGATCTCTATCTCTCCGAAACGGTTGGTTTTTATCACATCTTTGAATGCCGCACTGTTGGGCGCCAAACCTATCTGTACAAACACGCCGTCGAGGCCTACAACACGTTCTTCTTCCGTCTTACGGTCTTTCACTTTCAGCCCGGTAACTTTCTCGCCGTTAGTGATTACTTCGGTAGTTTGCGAGTGGAGAAAGATCTCTACGTTCGACAGGCTTTTTACTTTCTCCTGCAATACCTTGTCCGCCTTCAGTTCTTCCAGAAACTCAAAAACGGTGACGTGGGAGCAAATTCCCGCCAGGTCGATGGCCGCCTCGATACCGGAGTTACCCCCACCGACTACTGCCACACGCTTGTTTTTATAGAAAGGACCGTCGCAATGCGGGCAAAAAGCTACTCCACTACCGATAAACCCGGTTTCGCCGGGCACATTCAGCTTTCGCCAGCTTGCTCCCGTAGCGATGATCAACGCTGGCGCGGTGAATATTTCGCCGCCCCGGGTCGAGACGATCTTTTGCTTATTCTCCACCGTTACTTTTTCGACCGAACGGTGCTCAAAAATATCGATGGAATATTCATGCATGTGGCGTTTCAGGTCATCTGCCAGCTTACTTCCTGTAGTTTTGGGAACGGAAATAAGATTCTCTATTCCTCCGGTCTCATTGACCTGTCCCCCTACACGTTCGGCAAGGACGGCTACTCTCAATCCTTTGCGTGCGCTGTACACAGCAGCTGTTGCACCGGCAGGCCCGCCGCCGACCACAATCACGTCATATTCCCTGACAGTATGTTCTTCGGATGCGGAAGTTTCCGTACCGTAACGCGCTTCTAATTTAGCCAGTAGTTCGCCGAAATTCCCCCGTCCGACATGCAGCAGTTCCCCGTCGGCGAAAACCGCAGGCACGCCTTGCAGGTTGAGCGCGTCCGCCTCTTCTTTATAGATAGCGCCGTCAACTGCTTCATGGGTAATACGCGGGTTGATCACTGCCATGGCGTTCAGTGTCTGCACAACATCCGGGCAGTTGGTGCAGGTCAGCGACATATAAGTCGTCAAGCGGATATTTCCCTTCAACGATTTCAATCTTTTCGTCACAAATTCATCGGGCAGGTTTTTACCCTTTCCGTCGGCATTCAGGATAGCCAGAAGCAGCGAACTGAACTCGTGGCCGGTAGGTACTGCGCGGAATGTAATTCCTGTTTTTTTCCCGTTCTTCAGTATATCGAACGCAAGGGCTTCGCCGGGATTTTCCTGCAACGACAAATGACCGGAAACCGATACTACGTCGTTGAGCAGTTCGAGCAGCTGCTCACGGTTCGGATGGTTTTTACCGACCAAGACGTCGAATGTATATCGGTTGCTTAATCCCGAAAAAATGTCTCGCAATTGTTCTTTTAAAGATATATCTAGCATAAGTATCAAATTGAAATTAATTTACGCTGGTTATGTTTGTATTAATAGTAAAACCTGTTTAGCGCTTTGTTTTTAGTTGTATATAATAAAAGAAAAAAAAGACGGGCAACCTGTGTACATCGTTCACCACAGGGTACCCGCCGGTAGTATTAAATTTTCCCTACCAGGTCGATGCTGGGTTTCAACGTCTCCTGGCCTTCCTGCCATTTGGCGGGGCACACTTCGCCGTCGTGGGTTGCTACAAACTGGGCGGCTTTCACTTTGCGTACCAGTTCTGCCGCGTTACGGCCGATACCGTTATCGTGGATTTCTACGATCTTGATCTTTCCGGAAGGATCTATCACAAATGTACCTCTGTAAGCCAAGCCGGCTTCTTCCACCATTACGCCGAATGTGCGGGAAAGCATACCGGTTGGGTCGGCCAGCATCGGATATTTAA
>JAISZV010000286.1 GCA_031284475.1 Proteiniphilum sp.
ATAGCCCAGCACCACTACCACCTTGCCGGCAATCATCACGTCGGTAGCCCGTTTAATACCGTCTGCCAGCGATTAGCGGCAACCGTACAGGTTATCGAATTTCGATTTGGTTACCGAGTCGTTCACATTGATGGCAGGCGCCAGCAGTTCGCCTTTTTCCATCATCTGATACAAGCGATGCACGCCTGTGGTAGTCTCTTCGGAGATTCCTTTCATCCCGGCCACAGTTTTGTGCCAGCGTTGACCGTCCTCTTTTAATATACGGTTCAGCGTATCGAGGATCGCTTGTTCTTCGCGATTGGAACCCTTTCTGTCAATAACGGACGCATCATTTTCGGCCTGGTACCCCATGTGTACCAGCAACGACGCATCGCCGCCATCGTCCACAATAAGGTTAGGGCCTTTCCCGCCGGGGAAGCGCAAAGCCATCTCCGTACACCACCAGTACTCTTCCAATGTCTCGCCTTTCCATGCAAACACAGGAATACCCTTAGCGGCTATCGCTGCGGCAGCATGATCCTGTGTGGAGAAAATGTTGCAACTGGCCCAACGTACATCAGCGCCCAATTCCGTCAAGGTCTCTATCAACACAGCCGTTTGAATGGTCATATGCAGCGACCCCATTACCCGGGCGCCCTTCAGCGGCTTTTCAAAAGCGAATTTTTCCCGTATCGCCATTAAGCCGGGCATCTCATGCTCTGCTATATCTATTTCTTTCCTTCCAAATTCGGCCAACGATATATCAGCTACCTTATAGGGAAGGTCGGGAGAGAAAATCATACCCATTTTATTCTATTTTGATTTATCTGTTTTTGAGTATGCAAAGTTACGAAATTTACGGAGTTTACGGAATGTTTTCACCTTTGATCGTATGAACCGAGAGCGCTTATGACGATTGCCTACTCCAACTTCTTACCGGCAAAAGGGTTTAAGGCAACCACCCCCTTTTCGGGATCGTCTTCGCAAGAAAGGATGGGCAAACGGCGGAGCCGATAAGAGTACGAATACCAGAGGCTGTATCAAAATAGAAGATAGGCCTTTGAGAATTGAACCCAAAATGTCCATTGGCATTAATTCATTTCAGAAATGCTGTTTTGAACAGAATTAATGCATTGTTCTCGATTGATTAACAGTCTATTGAAAGTCTTATTTTTTAATGGCGACCATTAGGACGAACACTCATTATCAGCTCGTTATATCCTAATGGACATTTTTGGGTTGAATATTTGGAATTGTTCCCCGCTATGAGTACAAATACAAAGAGGGCGAAATCACATTGTAATACTGTGATACACCCTCTTTCCTCAATAATCCGCATAAGCGGGAAAAATGTTATTTTGAATAAATTGCTTTCACATAAGGAGCGTCATTCAAGAAGTCGTAGCTTTCCTTCACCCCTTCAAAAGGAGTTCCGGTATATCTTTCTACCTCCACGATCATATATTTGGCGCCTGCCGTTTCCGCATTGTTATAGATGCTCTCAAAATCAACCTTACCGCTCTTACCCAGTTCGAGTTCGTCTTTGATATGGAGCAATCCGAAACGGCCGGGATAATTGTTAAAGTAATCCACCGGATTCTTACCGCCTTCGCCTAACCAATATACGTCCATCTGGAAAAATACTTTGGAAGGGTCGGTATTGTTGAGCATATAGTCATACATTAACTGACCTTCTATTTCTTTAAATTCAAAATTATGGTTATGGTATCCGAAACGAAGGCCGGCTGCATTACATTTCTCGCCGATCCGGTTGTAATAATCACAATAGGCCTGGAGATCGGCCAACGTTGCAGGGGTTCGCATCCAAGGGGCGACAATATATTTCATTCCTGCCTCTTTATGCGCCTGGATAGCGGTATCCCACCATGCCCAGACTTCATCCCAGTTGGTCGCAGCCACACTGTCGGCCAAAGGCCTCGTGGTATGGGAAGAGAGAACTTCCATTCCGGCGTCTTCGATCGATTTTTTGAAGTCGGCCGGAGATAATTCATAGAATTTTCCATCGGCGTAACCGGCTGTTTCTACTCCGGTATATCCCATTTCAGCCACTTTGGCAATAGTACCGGCATAGTCGGCTTTAATATCGTCGCGCACTGAATAAAGTTGAAGGTAAATCTCCTTTTTCTGGGTGCAGGCCGGTAAAATAAACAGGCCGCTCAGAAGTACTACTATTAATAAAAGTGAATGTTTCTTCATTGTATTGCTTGCGTAAAGAAAAGAATATTTCCGCCTTTCGACCGAAATACTCTTTTCGGTTGTTTAATAAATTAATCTAATATTTTAATCTTGATATTTCTATACCAAACATCGTCGCCATGATCCTGCAATCCGATATAGCCTTCGTGGTCAGGGCCGCCGACGTTATTCAGCAATTCAAATGCCAAAGGCCATTTCTCCCGGCTGAATTTACTTGCCTGCAACAGGTCAGTCCACTGTGGCGTCCACAAATGATATTCAAGTACGTTCACGCCATTCTGCCCATGTACAACAGTCCCTTTGTAAACCATGATTTTACCGGTATTCCATTCCCCGAATGGTTTTGCATTCTGCGGATCGGCAGGGATCATGTCGTATAACGACAATGACTGACGGTTGTTATCTTTACCCAATTTTGCGTCAGGATGGTTTTCGTTATCAAGTATCTGGGCTTCGGGAGAAGAGATGTAAATCGGTTCCATTCTCAATTCTCCGGTGTTAGGATCTTTGGTCTGCACTTCCTGTGCCAGATAGAGTATACCGGAGTTACTGCCTTTAGCTACTTTCCATTCAAATTCCAGTTCAAAGTTTTTGAACTTGTGGGCAAAGATTATATCTCCGCCGTCTCCGCCCTGGGCTTCGCCGCTACCGGAACCGTTAACCTTGATCGCGCCATCCTCAATAATCCATTTTCCCGGAACTTTGTCTTTTCCGTAGCCTCTCCATCCGGTGAAGTCTTTTCCGTTGAAGATAACGACATAGCCGTCCTTATCTGTCTGGAACTGTGACAGGTCAACCTGGGGATTATCTAATACCACATATTCAGGTACGGCGTTTTCCGTTGATTCGCCTCCATTATCCGTGGCGGCGGTTTTTTTTGTACCGGAGCCACAAGCCATAAATACACTTGCAAACATACAACAACTTAATCCGTAAACTAATTTTTTTGCTCGTCTCATAACTATTTTTCTTTTAATTAAACTGATAATTAAGGCATATCCGGTAATTTCCATCCGTTCTGATAAGTATGCTTGATCATTTCTTCCGCATACGCAATGGCATTTACCGGTTCCGTCCATGTCTTATCGAATGTGGGGTGGCCGTCGGTGATCTTGAAGCCGTCTTCAAGAATGGTTCTGATAGTCGCCTCAGACGGAATATTGGTGAATTTCATATTTTCGCCATCCCAATGCAATTCCTGATTCAAAGATTGCAGTCTCACGGCAAGTACGCCCATTACCACCATTTCGTTGAAAGGCCCTGCTTCCGAGAAAGGAGACGCAGTTTGAACCCTGTTTTCGGGAGATTCTTTACATGCGCGCACCCAATCCATTTCGTGAGAGAGGGTTACTTCACGCTGTGTTTTGGGGGAGCTGGGAGTACGTCCGGATACCAACCACGGATTCACGCCGTAGCATCCGCAGATAAGGGTATCTTTGGTTCCATAGAAGATCACTCCGCCACCCGAATCATTCAGGTTTTTGCCGGCCGGCACGCCTTCGGGACGCATAGGCAGCAATCCGCCGTCGTACCAGGTTACTTCTACTTCCGGCATACCTACTTTCGGCAGGTTGTCGCGTTGTGGGAACACATATTTCACCACCTGGGCATTGGGTGCACAGTCGGTAAGCAACATGGTAGACGATCCCTGTACTTTTGTGGGGTATCCCAGATTCAATCCTTTGAATACCGGATGAAGGATGTGGCAAGCCATATCGCCCAAAGCGCCGGTACCGAAGTCCCACCATCCGCGCCAGTTCCAGGGATGATAGATTTCATTGAACGGACGTTTCTTAGCCGGCCCGATGAAGAGATCCCAATTCAACGTAGAAGGAACTTTATGCACTTGCGAAGGAATCATTAATCCTTGCGGCCAGATAGGTCTGTCGGTAAAAGCTTCCACTTTCGTTACTTCACCTATTTGTCCGTCTCTGATCCAGTCGACCACCTGCCGTACGCCGGCGGCGGAAGAACCCTGGTTACCCATATTGGTAGCCAGTTTGTGTTTGGCGGCGAGTTTTGTCAACAGGCGTGATTCGTACACGCTGTGAGTAAGCGGTTTCTGTACATACACGTGCTTACCCATAACCATAGCGGTGGAGGCTATGATAGCGTGCGTATGGTCGGCAGTAGCAACCACTACGGCGTCGATGGTTTTACCCAACTCGTCATACATCTTCCTGTAGTCATAATACTTCTTTGCGTTGGGGTATTTGTCGAATACGCGCTTGCTGTATTTCCAGTCTACATCGCAAAGGCCTATGATATTCTCACTCTGAAGCTGGTTCAGGTTAGAATTACCCATTCCCCCTATTCCAACTGCGGCAATATTGAGTTTATCGCTCGGAGCCTTGTAGCCCATACTTTTTCCCAGTACCGATGAAGGTACAACAGTTAAACCGGCTGCGGCTATCGCACCGGCTTCTAAAAACTTTCTCCTTGAAATTTTTGATGACATAAGTACTTTTTTTTTTGGATTAAACTTCACGTTCTT
>JAISZV010000335.1 GCA_031284475.1 Proteiniphilum sp.
CGTGAAAGGAATGTTGGAGGAACTGAAAAGGCAAAACGTCAAAGGATACTTCACAATCGAATATGAAGCGGACTGGGAAAACAACCTGCCGCAAATTAAGCAATCGATAGAATATTTTAATCAGGCGGCAGAAGAGATACTGTAAATTCTTCAAACATACCGGTCAGGTAGGATATTCTATGACTAATTATTTACTATTTTTGTCATACGGTAGATTTTTTAAGGTATAGATAATCTAACTCAAAGGCAAATCACCTTGAATTCACTAAAGATGAACAGAATAAATACTCTACTTGTCGGCATTTTCTACATGCTTTCTTCGCAGCTCCATGCGCAAACGGTTTATTATAATGCAGATCAGTTTCCGTTGATCGGAAAAACATCGGAAGAGACCGAAACCCGGTACGAGCGCCTTCCGGCATACCTGAAAGAGGTATGCCGCCCGCCGGTATGGAACCTGGGGAAAAACACATCGGGACTGGCAATTCGTTTCAGGACAAACAGTACGGCTATCTCCGCAAAATGGGAAGTATTAGGCGACAACCGGATGAACCACATGACCGAAACGGGTATCAAAGGCGTTGACCTGTATGCTTGGGAAGAAGATCGCTGGCAACCTGTGAAAGCCGGACTCCCTTCCGGAAAAGTGAATGAACGTACCATCATCTCGGATATGACGCCGCAAGAACGGGAATATATGCTGTTCCTCCCGCTTTATGACGGGGTGGTTTCCCTTTTGATTGGCATAGATTCCACAGCCTCTATCAAAAATCCGGCACTTCCCTACCCCGACACTACCCATCCTGTTCTCGTCTATGGAACCAGTATCACCCAGGGCGGATGCGCCACAAGACCGGGGATGTCATACACCAACATCCTTACCCGTCAATTAAACAAAGAGGTAATCAACCTGGGATTCAGCGGAAACGGACAACTCGACTATGAGATTGCGGAACTGATGGCTACCCGCCGGGATGCATCGCTGTTCGTTCTCGATTTTATTCCCAACGTCAATGCCAAACAACTGAAGGAAAAAACAAGGCCTTTTTTCGACATATTACGCAAAACCAACCCCGACGCTCCTATCCTTTTTGTGGAGACAGTCATTTTTCCCCATTCGTTTTATGATAAAAACACCTATGGGACAATAACGGAAAAGAACAGGCTGCTGCGGGAAGAATATGAAAAGATCAAACGCGAAGGGGATAAAAACGTTTATTACCTGGCAAATGACGACCTGATCGGCAGTGACGGGGAAGCCACAGTAGACGGCGTACATTTTACCGACCTGGGATTTATGCGTTTTGCCGATAAACTGTATGACACTATCCGTCAGATCAACAATCAATAACTATTAAACAGAAAATAATGCAGCACAACAGAAGGGATTTTATCAGGAAAGCAGCCCTTGCCGGCGCTTCGGTAGCGGCAATCCCCGCATTATCCGCCTGCGACGGCGCAGGGAAACAATCTTCAACATCAACAGGGGATAATTCAAAAATACAAAAGAACAACGCTCCGGGCATATATAAGAACAATGAGTTGAAAAACAAACTTATTATCCCCGGAGATAACGGAATACAAATAACCGGTACATTCCTGGATGAGATCTCTCACGACATCCCTCATCAGAACTGGGGAGAAGCGGAATGGGACTTGGATTTTCAGTATATGAAAGCCATCGGCATAGATACGGTGATCATGATCCGTTCAGGATATAAGAAATTTATCACCTACCCGTCGGAATATCTGTTGGGCAAAGGGTGTTTTATGCCGTCGGTCGATCTGGTGGACATGTACCTGCGCCTTGCGGAAAAATACGGAATGAAATTCTATTTCGGCTTGTACGACTCCGGCCACTATTGGGCAACCGGTGATCTGTCGCACGAAATTGAAGACAACAAGTATGTGATCGACGAAGTATGGAAAAACTACGGCGAAAAATACAAGAGCTTTGGCGGATGGTACGTAAGCGGTGAGATAAGCCGCGCCACAAAAGGCGCTATCGGCGCTTTTTACACTATGGGCAAGCAGTGTAAAGAAGTATCAGGAGGATTGCCTACATTTATCTCCCCCTGGATCGACGGCAAAAAAGCGGTGGCTGCAAGCGGGACGGCTCTAAGCAAAGCGGACGCGGTATCTGTTCAGCAGCATGAGAAAGAGTGGAGCGAGATATTCGCCGGAATCCACGAAGTGGTAGATGCTGTGGCATTTCAGGACGGACATATTGACTACGATGAGTTGGACGCTTTTTTCACTGTAAATAAAAAGTTAGCCGACAAATACGGAATGCAATGCTGGACAAATGCCGAGTCGTTCGACCGCGATATGCCGATCAAGTTTCTGCCGATCAAATTCGAGAAACTCCGTATGAAGCTGGAGGCAGCCAAACGATGTGGTTACGACAAGGCGATCACCTTTGAGTTTTCCCATTTTATGAGTCCGCAGTCGGCTTACAGCCAGGCAGGGAATCTGTACAACCGGTATAAAGAATATTTCGATTTATGATAGAATCACTGTGAAAACAAAGGTGGTACCCCGGTAAAACACAGGATGACAGGCAAAGCGTTACACAGGCTATTTACCGGTAATCAGTTGATAAAAACAATATAAATTCTAAAAAGATGCAGAAAACGCAGAATATAAGCAGTTATGTAATTTTTCTTTCCGTTGTCGCCGCGTTAGGCGGTTTCCTGTTCGGGTACGATACCGCCGTGATTTCGGGAACGGTGTCGCAGGTAACGGGACAGTTTGCGCTGACAACGATCCAAAGCGGTTGGTATGTAGGCTGTGCGCTGGTAGGTTCCATCATCGGCGTGATTTTCGCCGGCGCTTTAAGCGACCGGCTGGGGCGAAAAAACGCCATGTTGCTGTCGGCAGTGCTTTTTACCGTCTCCGCTGCCGGATGCGCTATTTCGGCCAATCTCAACCAACTGATCATCTATCGTGTTGTCGGAGGCGCAGGAATCGGCATTGTTTCGATTGTATGTCCGCTCTATATTTCGGAAGTTTCGCCGGCGTCTCATCGCGGCAGAATGGTCTCTCTCTATCAACTTGCCGTTACTGTGGGATTTTTAGGCGCCTACCTGATGAATTACTACCTGCTGGATGTGTCGGCGGGATTTTCATCCGAAAACCCTGCGCTGCTTAAAATCTTCGGGACTGAGATCTGGCGCGGGATGCTGGGCGCTGAAACATTACCCGCCCTGTTGTTTTTCATTATTATCTTTTTTATACCTGAAAGCCCTCGCTGGCTGATTGTGAAAGGGAAAGAAGAGATCGCATCAGGAATATTCTCCAAAATTTATACCAAAGCATCGGAAGTCTCTTTTCAGATCAACGAAACCAAACAGATGTTGGACTCGGAAGTGAAATCGGATTGGAAACTGCTTCTCACGCCGGGTATCTTCCGCGCGGTGCTGATCGGTTCGGCCATCGCCATACTGGGGCAATTCATGGGCGTAAATGCCGTATTGTATTATGGGCCGTCCATCTTTGAGACAAGCGGTCTGTCGAGCGGTGATTCCCTGTTCTATCAGTCATTGATCGGCCTGGTAAATATGGGAACCACGGTACTTGCCCTTTTGATCATAGACAAAATAGGACGGAAGAAACTGGTTTATACCGGCGTTTCGGGCATGATCCTGTCTTTGATCCTTATCGGCGTTTATTTCCTGAAAGGAGAATCATTAGGCATGTCGAGTATATTTTTACTGGGATGTTTCCTGGCTTACATTTTCTTCACGGCAGGATCCATCAGCGCGGTAATCTTCGTATTCCTGTCGGAGATGTATCCCACAAAGATGAGGGGATTGGCCATGTCTATCGCAGGATTCTCGTTATGGGTCGGTACATACCTTATCGGGCAACTCACCCCTTGGATGCTGAAAAATGCTACCCCGGCCGGCACATTCTTCCTGTTCACATTCATGTGCATTCCCTATATGCTCATTGTCTGGAAACTGATGCCTGAAACCGCCGGTAAATCGCTGGAAGATATAGAACGGTTCTGGTTGAAGAAGGGATAAACGATTTTACTTTTTCAATTCTTTTACCCGGATATTTTTGAATTTAACCACAGAATTATGCCCTAAAAAAGCGATATGTCCCTTTTCGTAAAATAACGTAG
Organism: Proteiniphilum sp.; assembly: GCA_031284475.1. Taxonomy (GTDB): domain Bacteria; phylum Bacteroidota; class Bacteroidia; order Bacteroidales; family Dysgonomonadaceae; genus Proteiniphilum. The sequence continues at coordinate 4,130 of JAISZV010000335.1, forward strand.
CCGGGATTTTATCGGCAGGAGTCCCTTTTGTAGCTTCCCTTAAATTACCGTCAACAATAACTGTTCCGTTAAGAATGACTGTAATATTATCGCCATCCGCTACAACTTCCTGGTAATTCCATTCTCCTGCCGGTTTCAGGAAGCCTCGCTTTGCGGGGATCCATCCATATACCGATCCATGATATTGATACGGTTTCAGATCTTTATATACAGGCGCCTCGTGATCCAGTATCTGTAATTCCATACCGTCGTAACCGCTTTGCGTAGTTACCATTTTATGCCGTAACCCCAATCCGTTATTTGCTTCAGGGGTCAGTAAAAACTCAAAGCGTAAAATAAAATTATCAAACTCCTGCTTCGTGTATAAATTCCCATGCCCGGTTTTCGGATACATGACAATACAACCGTTTTCCAAAACATATTCATCCGTATTGCTTGTCCATTGCGACATGGATGTACCGTCGAAAAGAACCTTATACCCCTCTTTTTTTTCTTCCTTTGAGAGGCGGAATACAGTTCCCTTATCCGTCACCGTTTGAGGAGAGGTACTCTCTTTAGACACATGGCAAGAAGCCGTTACAAGCAGAAAAGTGACAATAAACGTTGTATATTTCATCTTCATTATTTCTTTATTTTCAGGTTTTGAGCATCCCATTTGATGGCTTTATTTTGTAGGTAGCTTTCATAGCTTAACAATGCCGGAGCGGCTGTACGGACAGCAAAAAGGACGTCTGCGGTCAGCGGTTTATTATTTCTGATACCGTCGATAAAATTAAAATGATGATCGTAATGCCCTCCTTTATACCCTTTTTCCGCATAAAAGACAAACTCCCGCGGAGACACTTTTTCGGGAACATCCATCCCTTGCCCTAATTGTCGTAATACCTCAAAATCTTTCGTATTCACATCTTCCATTGTTTTCAGGACAACTTTATCCCAACCAACGTCCAACGAACCTTTCAAACCAACAATCCTGAAATCCATACTTCCCCACTTCTTTGATACGCCGTCTACATAATTAGCGCCTAACTGCACGGTAAAGGCGCCCGAATTATTCCTATCCGGATAATCAAAATAGCCCAGCATAATGTCAGGGGTATCACGTAAACCGTCGGTATAATACCGTATTCCTCCGGTTGTATATACTTTTTCGGGGCCGATTGCATCCATGATATAGTGAATACTCGAAAGGACATGTACAAACAAGTCTCCTGCTATACCCGTACCGTAATCTTTCCAATTTCTCCAGGCAAAGAAATGCTGGGGAGTAAAGGGTATTTTGGGGGCATTTCCCAGAAAACGATTCCACCAGATTGTTTCTTCCGAGGCGTCATCGGGTGCGGTAAAGGCATTCAACCTGCCTGGGGCACCCGTAAACTGCCCGTCGATAAAATTGACCGGGCCGATGATTCCCTGTTGCACCAATAATCTGGCGGCCCTATTTCCTAAAGAGGCCATACCTTGACTTCCAACCTGAAATAAGACGCCGGTTTTTTTCTGCGCTTCAATCAGGGACTTTCCCTCATGCAGTTTATGGATGACCGGTTTTTCACAATACACATGCTTTCCGGCATTCATCGCTTCTATGGCTATCGTTTGATGCCAATGATCGGGGGTTGCGATTATGACTGCATCGACGTCTTTCCGCGAAAGAATTTCCTTATAATCTTTCGTAGTGAAGAGTTCATTTCCCCATTGCGCCTTTGCATCTTTCAATCGCCTATCATACAAATCGCAAACTCCCACAAGTTTAACGCCTTCAACCGATAGGGATGTGCGGGTATTTGAAGTACCCATACCGCCTTTACCTATCAGGGCGATATTGACAAAAGAGTTGGGAGATACCGCCATTCTTACGCCTTTGGCCGGTTTTTCTTCTCCGGCATAGAGCAATGAAGGAACCGATTTAAGCGTTACGGCGCCTATTGCCATTTTCTTTAAAAATTCACGTCTGTCTTGCATATTCTATGGTTTTAGTAATACAAATATAATTATCCGTTACAAAAATATCATATTTTCTCATATCAAGCGCTTTAAATAAGAAGATGCTTAGGAAACGGATGTTTCCTAAACATCTTCCATGCAATTGCAATCTATTCTTCCCCAAACACATTAAATTCGGCTATATCGCATCGTGCCCCGCTTGCAGGGCCGGCAGCCGGATTAGCATACTCAAAGGCGTCACTGATCACAAATCTGAGGTACCGAGCCGAAGAGCCATCCTGGATGAAAGTGTGTTCACGTGGCGCATTGCTGTCAACACTCCAATCGGACAACTTTGTCCATGTAACATTATCCGCACTGATCTCAA
>JAISZV010000346.1 GCA_031284475.1 Proteiniphilum sp.
GTAATCTCCTGCCCATGTGCGCTGGTGATCAGCATTCCGTTGGGTTATTTTGGAGGAATCGGCGCTGCATCACGAAAAGGAATTCTGTTCAAGGGAGGCAATTACTTAGACGTCATTACCAGGATCAATACAGTGGTAATGGACAAGACCGGTACGCTGACAAAAGGCGTGTTCGAGGTGCAGGAAATTGTCGCCGAAGAAGGTTTTTCGAGAGAAGAACTGCTGCGTACCGTGGCTATCGTGGAAACGCAGAGCAATCACCCGATAGCCAAAGCCATTGTATCTTCAATGCCCGCGGACGGGATGTTTGCCGTCCGGCCTGCGAATGTCAGGGAGGCGGCGGGACAGGGTATGGAGGCCGAAATCGACGGAAAAAAGATTCTGGCCGGAAATACAAAGTTGCTGCATACTAACGGCATTGCTTATCCTCAGGAAGTTGAGAATATTCCCGAAACAACGGTTTTATGCGCGATAGATGGAAAGTATGCCGGCTACATTGTTGTTGCCGACGCACTTAAGGACGATGCGAAAGCGGCGGTGGAAGGGTTGCATAAAGCCGGGATAAAGGATATTGTGATGCTTTCGGGAGACAAGCAGGCCATCGTATCGAAGCTGGCGCGGGAACTGGATATTGATCGCGCTTATGGCGATCTGCTGCCGGAAGGAAAGGTGGAAAAGCTGGAAGAACTTACAATAGATCCGGCTAACAGAGTGGCGTTCGTGGGAGACGGAATCAACGACGCTCCCGTCCTGGCCATGAGCGACGTGGGTATCGCTATGGGCGGCCTGGGAAGCGATGTGGCTATCGAAACCGCGGATGTGGTGATCCAGACCGACCAGCCGGGCAAAATTCCTGTGGCGATCCGCATCGGTAAAGCTACCCGGCAAATCGTAGTGCAGAATATCACGCTGGCTTTCGGCGTCAAGTTCGCCGTATTAATCCTCGGAGCCGGCGGGCTGGCCACTTTGTGGGAAGCGGTATTTGCAGACGTGGGCGTATCGATATTGGCTATACTGAACGCCATCCGTATCATGCGTAAGAAGTTTTAGGATTGTATTTGTAGCAGGATTACGATAATTATCTTTATTTTTGCACTTTATATCGGTAAACAGCCGGCAATTTATGGACGCAAAATATATCGAAGAGATACTTCACCACAGGGATATAAGGCCAACAGCCATCAGGATGCTGGTGTTGAAGGCGATGCTCAGTTACGGCGCCGCTTTCAGCCTTTCCGACCTGGAGCGCGAAATGGGGACAGTGGATAAATCCACCTTATCGCGAACGATAAACCTTTTCCACCAACAACACCTGATCCACAGTATCGACGATGGCTCCGGTTCCATAAAATATTCGGTATGCAGCGACGATTGCCAATGCTCCCTCGGCGACCTGCACGTGCATTTCCACTGTACCAAATGCGGCAACACCTATTGTATGGAAAGTATTTCCATCCCCGACATTCCGCTGCCACCGGACTTTCGCCTGGAGAACGTCAATTTTGTGATGAAAGGAATCTGCGCCCAGTGCGCCCGGTGAAACAAAACCATTAATTTCGTGATGAAAGGAATCTGCGGTGAACAAAACCACCGGTAAAAGTTAATTTTGTGATGAAAGGAACCTGCGCCCGGTGTGTTCGGTAAACAAAGCTTTCTAAATGTAATACTCCATTAAATCGAGTAACCCGGATTGCAGCGCATACTTAGTGGCTTCGTGCGCATTGTTCACGGCTAATTTCCTGAAAATATTCCTGCGGTGGGTATTTACGGTATGGAAGCTGAGGTTTTTTTCAAAGGCAATTTCTTTGGTTGTTTTTCCGAGAGCTATCTCCCGCAGAATACTCTTTTCCGAGGCGGTCAGGTTATCCTCCTCTTTCTTCTGTGGAATCCCATCCTTTAGCACCGACTCAGCCGTTTCGCACAAATAGGTTTCGCCGTAAGTGGCGCAGGTAATTGCATCCAGGATATTTTGCAGCGGATTGTGTTTCATCACTACGCTGATGCCGGGGTCAACCAATAATATCTGGCGTAGAAAATGTTCCTCCAGCTCGTCGGAAAACAAAATCCATCCCGATGCTTTCGCTCCCATCTTCATGTTCAGCAATTGATTGACGGAAACAAAATCAAATAACGTATAATCCAATATCACAACCGATTCGGGATAGCTGCGCAGCCGCGCCTGCAACTCGGTGCGGGTATGGGCTGTTTCTACACGGCTTTCCATATTCTGTGACCTCAGGATGGATATAAGCCCTTCCCGTGTAATATCCTGATTATCGGCGATAATATAAGTATGCATTTTGTTATCCGGATGAACCGGCCACGAAGTTAAACAAAAGTTTCAAAACATTCTGTCTTACCCTGAAAAAAAGTTGATTTATAAAAAAACATCAATAAGTTAAAAGAAGGTTTTTTTCATAAGCGTACTTTTGTTTTGCCTTTGGCTTCCCCGTCCCCTTTCCGGGGGGTATCTTCCCGGCGGCAAGGGGTTTCCGTCCGGTATAGGCTCCGAAGCCCTCTCCATTTTCTTCCGGAGGTTGCCGGCGCTTCCGGCATGAAATTCCCTGCAACACACGGTTATTCGCTTCTTCCGGTAATAAAACTGCTTTCCTGAACTCACATAACTTTTGCAGTACGACAAACGGAGTTCATCTTGTTGATATGATAATTCCAAAATGTCCATTGGCATTAATTCATTTCAGAAATGCTGTTTTGAACAGAATTAATGCATTGTTCTCGATTGATTAACCGTCTATTGAGTATCTTATTTTCTAATGGCGGCCATTAGAACGAAAACTCATAATCAGTTCATTATATCCTAATAGTCATTTTGGGATAATACAACAAACAAAAAAGCCCCGGTTTTTCCGGGGCTTTTTTGTGTATGGTAGGAGTTCAAATTATTTTGTACGGGAGCGGTGCAGAAGTTAAAGATGCGTTTAATTACCGAAGAAAACCTCAAAATCCATAGAAACTAAAATCGTGCCGTTAAGTCGATTTTATTATTTCTACAGGGCTTATACTTCAGAATGCGGATACTTCAAAAAACCGCTGAAACGGTGTTTGAAGCCGTTAAAACTGTCCTGAGAAGTCTTGTATATCATTCAATTCGATAACATTCAACCGTTTGATATATAATTTTTCCGGATTGTGAAGCAGAATCAGTCATACGAATGTAATCTTGTCTTTCATCCCTTGAATTTTTACCGTCAATAGTTTTCCGGTATGGAAAAGGCCAATGTAGTAAAAAATCAATCTTTAAGGCCGGATTTTCATCCTGATCCCTGGCATTTACAAACTCTTGTCTCTGTTTTCGGAAAGCCGGCTTGCCTGTGGAGAGTTTACCTTTTAACCGGAATAGAGTACGAAAGCGCCCACAAATTCTTCCAATGCCTGAAGATGATTCATTCATCCGAGTCGGTCGCGATTTTGCAATCACATCCATACAAGTATGCCCCGTACAGCGGATTACGCTACATAACGAAAAACTTTTGGTTCATTCGGTAGAAACATTCAATGTTTCACACTTCCTGAGCAAAGAGAAAAACAAACGGATTTGCCGATCTCCTGAATGAAACTCTTCCCGTTGTATACAAAATGTCAATGAACTCCTATATGTTTTATGTACGAAATCCGTACCTTTTATCTCTCATTGTTGTTCTTTGCAAAGATAACGTCCCTACCAAATAAATTGCAAATTTTTTTGCTTGTTTTTATAAACAACTTCTGAACAGGTTATCAACAGGTTATCAACAATGGTGCGCTGGATTGACAAAGGCGGTAAAAAATGGGTTACTCAAACCGGATCGACTTGGCAGGAGTAATCCTGGCGACCAGGTAAGAGGGTACGATCATCATCAGCAGCGATACAACGAGGGTTCCTATATTAAGCAGGATAATATAAAGAGGGTTGAGATCCACCGGCACGGCCGAGAGGTAATAGGTAGAGGGATCGAGCTTAAGCAACTGAAATTTGTCCTGGATAAAGCAGAAGGCCAAAACGATAATATTTCCCCACAACATTCCCTGCCCTATAAGGAAAGCGGAAAGATATAAAAAGACTTTGCGGATGCTGAAATCCCTTGCCCCCATCGATTTTAACATGCCAATCATGTTCGTGCGTTCCAGAATGATAATGAGTAGCCCGGATATCATGGTAAACCCCGAAACCACTAACATAAGGATGATAATAACCCATACGTTCATATCGAGCAGGTTGAGCCAGTTGAATATCATGGGATTAACGTCCTTGATGGAACGGCTATAAAGAGCATTGCCGAGCCGGTCTTTGTAGGACGCCATCTCAAAAAAGAGATCCTGCGCAATCCTGTCGAGGTTGTTGTAATCGCGTACTAACACCTCTATGCCGCTCACCATGCCGGCGTCCCATCCGTTGAGGGTCGAAAGCACGTCATTTTCTACAATCACATAAAGTTTATCATAATCTTCAAAATTGGTACTGTAAATTCCGGAGATATGGAATCTACGGGCACGGACAGGTTCCTGTATGAAATAGCAGGTGAAACTGTCGCCCGTTTTCAATCGCAGCTTATCGGCGATCTCTTTTGAGATAATAGCCCGGTTGCCCGTAACGGTATCGTTGGGTTGGATAACAGTTCCTTCCAGCATGTTTTTTCTGAAAAAATCCCAGTCATACCCTTCCGATACCCCTTTCAGTACCACCCCCATGAAATCATCGCCGGTTTTGATAATACCCGGCTTGGTAATAAATTCCTGAAAGTGGCGGATATTGGGGTTGGCGCTCAATATAGCTGCAAGCGTATCGGAGAAAGAGATCGGGGTATGTTCATAGGATGAAGTGCTCTCGAAAGCGGTGATCCGGATATGGGAGCCGAAACCCACTACCTTGGCGCGGACTTCTTTTTTGAAGCCTACAATGATGCATACCGCCGCAATCATCACCGCCAGCCCCAGCGCGATGCCGGCAATAGCTATTTTAATGGCGGGCGATGACACCCGTTTGCTGTTTTTTTTATCGCCTTTATAAATCCGCCTTGCTATGAAGAGCTCTGCATTCATGTATGGCCGTAGTATATGGATATGCCTCCAGCGCTTTTTCGAGCACAGTGAGCGCATTATTTAAATCGTTTTTGTTGAGTACGTAGGCTATACGCACTTCGTTCCTGCCTAAGCTGGGGGTAACATAAAAGCCTGACGCAGGCGCCATAAAGATGGTCTGCCCCCGGTAACGGAAATCGGAGAGGCACCAGGCGCAGAAAGCGTCGGCGTCTTCAAGGGGAAGACGTGCCAGCGTGTAAAAAGCGCCCTGGGGCATAGGCGAATAAACGCCCGGAATCTTGTTGAGCCGTTCTATAAGAAAATCACGGCGGCTCTTGTACTCTTCAAAGTTGTGCTGCATATACGTTCCGTTGGCCTGTAGGGAAGCGTTGGCGGCTATTTGCCCTATCAGCGGCGGGCTAAGGCGCGCCTGGCAGAATTTCATGACCGTATCGTGCACTTTACGATTCTTGGTGATAAGCGCCCCGATACGAATCCCGCATTCGCTATATCTTTTTGATACCGAATCGATCAGCACCACGTTCTCTTCCACTTCTTTCAGATGGCAAGCAGAGATATAAGGCGTGTTGTTGTAGATAAACTCGCGGTATACCTCATCGGAAAAGAGATAGAGGTCATATTTTTTTACAAGCAACCTTATCTGCTCCATTTCGTGGGGAGTATAAACATAGCCCGTAGGATTATTGGGGTTACAGATAAGAATCCCTTTGGTACGCTCGTTGATCAGCTTTTCAAACTCCCCTATCGGAGGAAGGGCAAACCCCGATTCCATGCTGGAGGGGATGGTGCGGATAACGGCGCCGGCCGAGATGGCGAAAGCCAGGTAATTGGCATAAGCCGGTTCGGGGACGATGATCTCGTCATTAGGATTGAGGCAGGCCATAAAGGCGTAGAGCACCGCTTCCGATCCGCCGGCGGTAACGATAATCTCACCGGGAGCGAGGTTGATATTAAATTGTTTATAGTAATTTACCAGATTCTCCCGGTAAAACCGGTATCCGTCGCTGGGGCTGTATTCCAACGTAGTGCGGTCGATGCTGCGGATGGCCTCCAAGGCGGATACGGGAGAGGGGAGGTCGGGTTGCCCTATATTTAGGTGATACACTTTTACTCCCTCTGCTTTGGCGGCGTCGGAGAGCGGCGCCAGTTTTCGTATGGGTGAAGGGGGCATTTG
>JAISZV010000005.1 GCA_031284475.1 Proteiniphilum sp.
AACTGCAGGCAGGAGAAACCTCAAAAAGACCGGCTCTTCCGCTCCGTTTCTATTATAATTTAAACGACGAGATCGAAAAAAACAAGGCCAATGCCGAGGCGGCGATCGAAAGATTAGAAGCGACGCAGTATCAGGGTACCGACCAATCCAAGAACAGCGCCTGGTCTAAAATGTGGCTCCTGCAGGGCACAGGGAAGCCGTGGTAGATAGATGATTAAAAGCCAAGAGCCAAGGCAAAATTGAAAAAGTCTTGACTCTTGGTTCTTAAAAAAAATATAAATACATGAAACGAGCATGATAACCGTTCTCACACAAGAACATGATTAAATGCGAGTTCCATATAACGTCATTGAACTATTTGCGTTAAGCTAAATGAGTAGAGCCAAGCTTGCTTGAGCTATGCCATAGCGAGCGAATATCTAACTTTAGTGAAAATAAATAATTTTAGTCATATGAAATTAAGACAAATTGCCGTCTTCTTATGCCTTTTGTTTATAAAACCCGCTTTTGCCGGAACAGATGATCTGCCGGTGAAGGATGAACCTTATACGGCGCCGGTATCGGTCAAATATACATTATCTCCGAAATGGAAAGATGTACGGCTCAAAAAGGTAGTAGCGGACGGAGATAACAGCCTTTTTATATTGACCGACGCCGGCCTGTTCCGCGATTTTCCGGGGGAGATTATTTCCAAAGATCTCCGGTATGCTTCCCTGGCCGATAAATATCCTGTGGATATTTGCATTCAGGAAGGAACGGGTTATTTGTATTATCTGTATTCCGACCGTTTCCTTACCAATAAACATGCCGGGACAATATGCGGTCACTTACCCGAAAATAAATATACACATATTGCGGTAAATGCAAATAACGACGTACTGCTGACAGGAAAGCAAGGCAGCGTATTGTATAACCGGAGTACAAAAATCAGGGAACTGGATATTCCCCGTGGCGAATTGATCAGATTGTATGTGTCAGGGAATAAATTCTGGTACTTATCTACAACAGGTATTTTTTCGCTCAATGGAGATAAATGGAAGGAAGTCCATTCCGGAAACAATCTGACAGCAATAGCATTTGCCGGAGACAAAATAGCGGTAGGAACAACGGACGGCTACTATGTGATCGACCAAAGCGGAAAGGTCGTTGAATCGAATAATAACAGATTGCCTGTTCCCGTTATCTCCAATATGCTGGCGGTGGATGGCAAATATTGGTTTGCAACGGATGAAGGCGCCTTTGTGAAGCAACCGGAACGTTTCGACTATTATGCCTCTGAACGTTGGCTCGACCAGGACAAGATCATAGATATGGCAGCGGATGGCGACGGAAATCTTTATTTTTTGACCCCTACCGGGTTAAATAAGGTGGAATTCGTGCGGGAAACACTGGCCGAAAAAGCGGAATACCTGCAAAACAACCTGCGCAAATATCATCTCCGTTACGGTTTTTCCGTCGCTTCACGGTTGATCGATCCCGATGATCCTACAACCATGCGCCTCGACGATAATGACAATGACGGCTTATGGACTTCATTCTATCTGGGAAGCCAGGCATTCCGCTATGCCGTTACCAAAGAGGAAAAAGCCCGGAAATATGTATGGGAGTCATTTGAGGCTTATGAGAGGCTTTTAGTTATTCATCCGATTAAGGGCTTTTCGGCAAGAACATTCGAACGCACGGGGTATATTGCCGGAGATACAGTCCCCTGGAGGCCGGCGCCCGATAAGGACTGGTGGTGGAAAGGAACTACCAGTACCGATGAGTTTGTAGGCTATCTGTTTGTTACCTCGGTAATAGACCGGTTTGTAGCGCAAACTCCGGAAGAAAAAAAACGAGTGGCTGACTATTTCGACGCCATCATGACCCATATCATCACCAATGATTATTATTTTATCGATTATGACGGCAAGCCTACACTCTGGGGCCGGTGGAATCCGGAATATGTGAACTCTTTCGCTGCCACGCAATTCGACCGCAGGTTGAACAGTACGCTGACCATTACAGGGCTTCAACTCGCCTATAAACTGACAGGGAAAGAGATATATAAAACAGAAGCCTATCGGATGATAAAAGAACACGGGTATCTGGACAATATGAAGATTCCCATGGACAACATCCGGTTCACTTCCGGATTTCAGCATCAGGGCATCACAATGGGACAGGACTGGAATCATTCCGATGATGAAATGGCGTTCCTCACTTATTGGGTGTTATATCATTATGCGTTTGATGATGTGTTGAAACAGGAATATGCGGAAATGATACGCGATCACTGGGCGATTGAGAAGCCCGAAAGCAACGCTCTCTGGAATCTCCTGACCTACGGAACGTCAGGCGACATAGATCAGGAATCTACGATCTGGTATTTACAGGGATTTCCAAAAGATTGCAACCGTTATGCAGTAAAGAACTCACACCGGAAAGACCTGGAATTTCTGCCGAAAGACCCGTACGCCAATTTCAGGGAGCAGACAACCACGGAGCTTATTCCGAAGAGAGAACGGCCGCTGAACAGGCATAATAATAATGAATTTTTTATTGACGGAGGAAGTGGGGCGCATCAACGCCTCACCGGCGATGAATTTCTATTGCCGTACTGGATGGCACGTTATATGAACGTGATTGAATGATTTAACGATTTAATGATTGATTATAAAAAGATAAAATAACCAGATGAAACGGAATTTAGTTGTAATTTTATTTATTTCTTTTGCTTTGTTGTGGGTTATGCACAGCAAACAATTACGCCTGAAACGGCATTAGACGCCTATATCCACAACAATGACCCTACATGGGGGTGGGAAGTCCGTAATGTATATCAGGTAGATAACGCAAAAGCATATTCTTTGTTGTTTATTTCCCAAAAATGGCAGGGAATCTTATGGAAGCATGAGCTTATTGTATTTGTCCCGGAATCGGTGAAACAGGATGGTGCACTGTTATTTATAACGGGAGGCTCGGTAAATGGCGGGATGCCTAAATTCTCGAATCCGGATGATGAGACTTCATTGTTTCTGTCCGCGTTGGCAGACCGGAATAACGCCCTTGTATGCGTGTTAAAGCAAGTTCCCAATCAACCTCTTTACGGCGGTTTGAACGAAGATGCATTGATCTCCTATACGCTCAATGAGTTCAGGAAAGACAAAGATTACTCCTGGCCATTGCTGTTTCCCATGACCAAAACAGCATATAAAGCCATGGATGCGGTACAGGAATTTGCCGCACAGGAGTTAGACCGGCAGGTGAACCGGTTCCTCGTTTCCGGAGCTTCAAAACGCGGATGGACAACCTGGCTTACAAGCGCAATCCGTGACCCGCGTGTAGAAGCAATCGCTCCGATGGTGATCGATATGCTGAATATGCCCGTCACTCTGGATTATCAGAAACGACTCTACGGAGAATACAGCGAAGAGATACAGGATTACGTGAACCTCGAAATTCCGCAGGCAATCCGCAGCGAATTTGGGAACGCTGTCGTGCAAATGATAGATCCATACTCCTATCGCGAAAAACTGACGGTACCC
>JAISZV010000033.1 GCA_031284475.1 Proteiniphilum sp.
GGCAAAGTGCGTTACAAGGCCGCTTTCCATCAAGCGGAGGAGATAGGGACCGTTTCCGGCGCGTATAACGTGGGCGCCCATCATCATAATGACGGCTGCGTTTTTTTCCCGCGCCGCCAGAATCCGGCCGGCAAGCAAGTCAATAGCGGGATGCTTAAACGACGGCTTGTGGCTGTCGGGGTCGAGCATCACGGAAAGGTCAAGGTCGTGGATACGGTCATTCAGGGGCAGCGTCCGCAGCCGTGACCGGTCAAATTGGGGAAATGGCATTTTAGTCTCCTTCAGTAAACAGGTACCGCACAAGTTTTCCGGTTTTGGTAAAATCAGGAATGATGATGTCGGCGCCGGAACGCTTCAGCCGCTCACGTTTCCACTGGTCAACACCGCGGCGCTTTACTTCGTCGGTGGCCACGCCGCAGGCAAACCCTCCCGCGCTTTTTACGTTTTCAATCTCCACGTAACCGTCGCCAAAACCGACAAGCTCTTTGCCATGGAGCTTGTTTTCCCGGATTATACGATCAATCACCATCTTTTTTGAAAAGGTTTTGTAGTCATCCTGGGCGCCGTAGACACCGGCAAAGTAGCCGGTCACTTGGAGCAAAGCCGCCTCACGGAACACATACTTTTCGTCGGTACCGCTGGCAAGGTACATTATTACGCCCCGCTTTTTCAGCGCCTCAAGCATGCCGAAACTGCCCGGGACAATGTGTTTCACATTGGCGGCGGGGTTCTTTTCAAGCTCAGCGATTCTACCGGCAATGCGGATTTCAAGGCGGTGAAGGTATTCATTTTTATAGTCCAGCGGATCAAGCGCTTTGCCGCCGAGCTTTTTCACTTCCTCCGCCTGTTGTATACACTGATAGATAGTTTGTTTGCCCGTGTTCACGTAGACAAAATCACGGACAAGCTCCGTAAGCTCCTGGCGGCTTTTGTTTTTTGCCCCCGGGCAGGCAAGCAGCTCATCGGTAAAATAGGGGATCATTATTTCCTGCCAGCCTTCTCGAATCAGGCTGATGGTACCGTCAAAATCAAAGATGGCAAAACGGAAGCTCCCCCGTGGGAAATCGCGGTTCACTACCTCAATTTTCCAACCGGAATCTTCCTTCGCCTGTTCCCCGCTGTCCATGTCCGCGCCTATTTCCTGCGGATATTTTTACGAATATCGAACCCTACGGCGGCTATAATGATTAACCCTTTAACAATGTTTTGCCAATACGGATTAACCCCGATGAAGGTGAGTCCATAGTTCAGGATACCGAACACGAGAACGCCTACAATGACGCCGGGGATTGTGCCGATACCCCCGGTGTTTGAAACGCCGCCGACCACGCAGGCCGAGATGGCGTCAAATTCGTAGCTTAGGCCGTAGGCGGAAGTGGCCCCGCCGGTACGCGAACATTCAAGGAAACCGGCGATACCGTACAGTATACCGGCGAGGGTGTATACGCCCATAAGGTTGAGGTCGACGCGGATGCCGGAAACCATAGCCGATTCTGAGTTGCCGCCCACGGCGTAGACATTCCGCCCAAACCGCAGCTTAGACAGGATAAACCAGCAGATACCGCAGATGATGAGGGCGATAACGATGATGATAGGAATTCCCAGGCCCGGAATCAGCCCCGACCCAAGCCTGGTGATTGAGCTTTTGATGCCGCCGATAGGCTGGGAGCTGTTCGGCGGAATATCAAAATAGAGCAGGTTTATGCCCCACGCCATAATCTGGGAACCCAGGGTTACGATGAAAGGAACAATTTTGAATTTAGCGATGATAAGGCCGTTAAAAAAACCCAACAGGCCAGCTATGCTGACCGCCGCCAAAAACGGCACGATGATGGGAACAGCGCCCATGTTCGGGTAGAAACGGCGGCCATACTCCATGGTTTGACCCAGCGAGGCGGTGATAACGGCGGCAAGCCCTACGATGCGCCCCGCCGAAAGGTCGACGCCGGAGCTTATGAGTACGAAGGTCATACCACAGGCGATGATGAGCCTCGTTGAGTTTTGCAGAGCCACATCACGCAAAACTTGCAGCGACAGAAACCGCGGATTGATAATACTTATCACAATGATAAGCACGAAGAGGGCCAGAATGATAACCTTATCGCCGGCCCAGCGTCCAATTTTCCGCAGCGGTGCATTTACCAATTCGTCCATGTTTTTTCCTTTTAATTAAACCATAAATTTTGTCGCCAGTTTCAAAATACGTTCCTCACTGATGTCGCTTCCCGTAAGCTCCCCAGTTTTCCGGCCTTCGCACATGACGATAATCCGGTCGGCCATACCGATAAGCTCCGGCATCTCGCTTGATATAAAAATTACGCACTTACTCTGCCGGGCAAGGTCCTCAATAATCTTGTAAATCTCGTATTTTGCACCCACATCGATACCGCGCGTCGGCTCGTCAAGGAGCAAAACTGTAGGTTCAGTTTCAAGCCCGCGGCCGATAAGCGTCTTTTGCTGATTACCGCCGGAAAGCGAATTTATCGGAGTACGCAGGCTCGGCGTTTTTATATTCAGCTGCTTCACCCGGCGGCCGGCAATTTCCGTGCAAACTTTCGCATCGATGTAGCCTAAAAATTTAGCCAATTTTGCGTAGCTTGCAATGTAGATGTTTTCCGCCACACTGAGAATGGAGAAAATCCCCTGCCCCTTGCGGTCTTCGGTGAGCAGGGCAATCTCGTTAGCCATCGCGTCCTGGGGGTTACGGATCGTGACGGTTTTGCCGTTCAAGACGAGCCTCCCGGCCTTGATAGCCCGCAGCCCGAAGAGCGATTCAACCAGCTCCGTACGCTGCGCTCCGATAAGCCCGCCGATACCGAGAATCTCGCCGCGCCGCAGTTCAAAAGAAACGTCCTGAAAACTATTGTCGTGAATCGACGAATAGCCTTCAACTTTCATATAAACTTCCCCCGGCTTGTGTGTCCTGGGAGGGAAACGGTTGGTCAGGTCGCGGCCAACCATTTTTGAAATAATCATATCTTCAGAAATGTCGTTTATAGGCCAGTTGCCGATAACCTGGCCGTCACGCATAATCGTTACTTCGTCGGCAATGCGCTTAATTTCGTCAATTTTGTGTGAAATATAGAGAATAGAAACGTCCGTCGCCTTCAAGTCGCGGATAAGCGCAAAAAGCTGATCCACCTCTTCGGCGGTCAACGAGCTGGTCGGCTCGTCCATAATGATAACCTGGGCGTCAAAGGAGACGGCCTTGGCAATCTCAATAGACTGAATATGCGATACCGAAAGTTTTTTTACGATATCCTTCGGGTTCAAGTTGACCTTGAGCCGGCTCAGGAGTTTTTTCGTATCAACTTCCATTTTTTTGAAATCTACTATACCGTGCTTAATCGGCAGCCGCCCGAGCCAGATGTTTTCCATTACAGAAAGATGCGGTTCGGGGTGCAGTTCCTGATGAATCATCGCGATATGATCTTTAATGGCATCAAGGGTGCCGGAATAATTGACCGATTTGCCGTTATGGATAATTTCACCGGAATCGCGTGTGTAAATACCGAAAAGGCACTTCATCAAGGTGCTTTTTCCGGCGCCGTTCTCGCCCATAATAGCGTGAACGGAACCGGGACGCACCTTCAGGGTAACATCTTTGAGGGCCTGTACGCCGGGGAACGCCTTGCTTATGTCCCGCATCTCAAGCACGTAATCAGCGTTTTGCAACTCCATGGACGGTACCCCTTTTTTCGTACTTTTTACTTGAACTGGTCGAGGTTCGCCTTGGTAACAGGAATATAGGGAATCCAGACATACCGTCCGTCGAGTTTGTACCCGGTGCTGGCATCCGTAACCGCTTGACCTTCCGCCAGGAGTTTACAGATGATGACAACGGCGTAACCCTGGTTTTTCGCATCGTTAAGCGTGGTCGCAAGCATGGTGCCGTCGGCAATGGCGGCTTTTCCGGCTTCCGTGGCGTCAACTCCTACGACGGGGATGTATTTACCGCCGCTGAAGTACCCCTGGGCCTTGAGGGCTTCTATAGCGCCCAGGGCCATATCGTCGTTGTTGGCAAAAACCGCTTCAATCGTCGGGTGAGCGGCGAGGAAGGCGGCCATCTTTTCCTGGCCGTTAACGCGGTTCCACATCCCCGTATCCTCGGCAACCACTTCAAAGGGGACGCCCTTTTCCTGCAGCCCTTTCTGGCAATACTCGGTACGCAGTTCCGCGTCCTGATGGCCGGGCTCTCCCTTGATGATGACAATCTGGAGTTTGCCGTCTTTGTTCACATCCGCCGTAGCCTTGTTGGCAGCCCAGTATTCGGCCATTGCGTATCCCTGTTGTGTGCCGGACTCTTCAGCCTTGGCGCCTACGTAGTATACCTTGTCCCACTTGCTCATATACTCGGGGAAGGGTTCCGTATTAAAGAATACCACCGGCACGTTTTTTGCCTTCGCTTTGTCGATAACCACATCGGCGGCTGAACGTTCCTGCATATTAACTGCCAGCGCGTTATACCCTTTGGTCAGGTAGATGTCGATGTTGTTGTTCTGCGTAATCTGGTCGGCCTTACTGTCCGTAAAGTCGATGATAACGCCGAGTTCGTCTCCTTTCACCTTCATGTTGTTCCGTTGTTCAGTAAGATAGGTGTCATCATACTTACGAATTGACGCGCCAAGAGTAATCTTGCCTCCGGTTTTTTCACAGCCCCCGGCAACGAACGCGAAACCGCATACCAAGACGAGGACGAGAGCCGCACATAAAATCTTTCTCATACTTAAACCTCCATAATAGGGCCTTTTACCCCAAATTTATTACAATAAAGTATATCAGGGTTTATTTTGCTTGTCTAGAGAATTATGACAGAGAATTATGACGAAGAAGAGTGGAGGGTGGGGAGGAGGTGGGAGTGAAGAGTTGG
>JAISZV010000122.1 GCA_031284475.1 Proteiniphilum sp.
AAGCGCACGGTCTGTTGGATCATATTCATAACGATTTCCCAAGTATTACTGCAACGAGGATTTTGCTGTTTGGTTGAAAAATATAAAAACCTATTCATCGAACAAGTGATCCATTACAGCTTTACAGCGTATTTCGTCAGGTCATATCGATCAATATATTCTTTGGCGATTCCGTCAAGACCCGAAAACGACGATTTGACGACTTGTCGATTGCCGATTTTCGGGAACACGGTAATGACCTGCTTGACGTCCCCGAGCGTATCGAGCATCCTGTGAATGCTCATTTTATGACCGAGCATTTCTGTTTCCTTTTGAAGTACGCCGCACAGGGTCAGCGCCAACACGCAATAAAACGCATGAACCTTGATATGCGCGTCCGTAAAATGAAACTGCGGACGAAACGCCGGATATTTCGTGTCTTTCATTTGCCGAAAACACTGTTCGACATGATATTGTGAATGATAGGCGGACACGATCTTCTCCGTTTCCCATTCGTGATGATCGCTGAAAAGTATTGATTTTCCGAGTACGTTTTCTTTGAAATCCTCCAATTTGCTTTCGTCCGGACAATACGACAGATTCACATGTCCCTCTTCTTCAAAGACTTCGCAATCAAACAGTGTTTTCATATGTTCGGCGGACAAGATGCCCGCAATCTTCTTTTTTACCGATTCGACCGTAGGCTTTTTCCCCTTTGTGACAATGCCCGAAGCCCTCGCCGAAAGAACGGCTCGCAACGCTTCGAGTTTCTCCGCGCACTTTGCGATGTTGTCGCCCACCCCGTCCGCTTGCGCCTTGAACAATTCGGGATTGTACGTGATCACAACGGTCAGTTCCGCGCCGTATATCTCTTTCTTTGTCCTTGCCGCCGTATATCCTTTCAATCTCTCGCCTTCGAGCGCGCGGTACTCCGTCTTCGGCAAGGATGTCAGCTCGGGACATTGGTTGAATCGCAGACCTCCCACAAAATTGTATTCCCGCGGATTTGCCGAAAGAACCTTGCGGATGTTTTCCTCCGAATTGTTCCCTCGGTCAAACACCAAAGTGGGTGTGCAACGGCCTTTCCCCAACTTCTCGTATCGGGCCTTGAGATCGCCCACAACTTCGGAAAACCTCTTCGCGTCATTCATATTCCCGCAATACGCTTCGTGAAAAAGCGGTATGTTGTGATCGGGAGAAACCATCATCGACAAACCGATGATCCGCAGATCCGTCCTGTGTTCTTTGCTTTTGCCCCGCCTCGCCAAAACTCCGGGTGTGGCGGTGTCGATATATGTGAAAAAATTTGTGTTGTCAAACAGCAGACAGTCCGTTGCAATGTCATACCGCGACACGATTTCTTTTATGATGTCGTCCTCCGCCGCGCGCATCCCTTCGGCGCTCAGAGCATTCATATTGTTCCAAAAGCCTTGGCTCGACAGACTTTTTTCGTTGGCCTTCTCTATCCGATCGGACAGTACGGTCCTCTCGAACCACCGGTAAAATCCGTTTTTGCTTACCGGTTCCGCAGCTCTGTTGACGGCGGCAAGCACAACCGTGTCCGCCACCGACAAGCCTTGCTTCCTTTTCCCCGTATGCCGTTCGATAATCTCCCCGATTCCGAGCCTCTCCGCAAGATCGAAAAGTGCGCTGACGGCGCCGAATTCATATACCTTGCTGAACTCGGGTTCCGGAATGCCTCCTTTGCTCATGAATTCCACGGATTTGGCAATGTTCTCCGCCGTGCCGAGATACTTTTGCGAAACGATGCGCGGTTTCCCGTTGACGCGCGCCGATTCCACCAAATAGTAATAGTAATGCCCTTTGTTCTTGCGTTTTGTTAGTGTCGGCATAATATGTACCTTTAAATACGTTGTATAATACGTTACGCATATTATGCCATATTTACGGTAATATTTCAACATATTTTTTTAAAATATGTTATATAATACTATTCCCGACTTAAACTCCTTGCAATTGCTCAATTCGTTGCGTTTTGCTTGCCTAACTGCGAAACTCGGGTTAAAGAACGGATACTGAGTCTTAGGGCGGACAGCAAAAAAATCCCCGCCGGGAATGCAACCTTGCCTGAAGACAAACTGCAATTGCAGAGTGAAAAAATCACGATTCTTCGCCGGGAGATTGCCCGGTTAAAATCCGATAAGCAGAAATTAATTCTTCAATTGGTTGAGACGGATACGCTTAGGAAAGAAAACGATAAGCTGAAAAGGCGGCTGTCACTTAAAAACGGCATTGAAGGAGAGGATCGGGCGCCGGTTAAACAAATTGCCGGAGCGCCGGTTTATGATGATGGCCGGCCCGCACAAACTGTTGGTCGGCAAACGGAGCAAACCTTGCCCTGCGGGGACTTAAGGGAGTACGAAACGGCTATTGGGGATACGACCCCGGAGGAACGTGATGAACTGCGTAAATGGGTGGCCGACGGACACAGCCCTTATGACAATCCTTGCTTTCTGTATGGTGAGGACGGGCGCATCATGGACTGCATAACGGCGATCCGGATTGATGAGGATATGACGAACAATCCGGAAGACTATTTTGGAGGAAAACCGCCGGGGTTTGGTGACGACCGGGATCCGGACGGCGACCCTCCATACTGATGGCATCGTATGCCATAGCAAATTTCACATATATTTGTGGCAAGCATCCGGCCGGTAAAGATACCGGCCGGATGCTTTTTTGGTAAATTGTCCCATGTTAAATCAACAAAAAGAAACGGAGGAAGCAATATTGAAACTTGTCATAACTGAGAAGAAGAGTGTAGCCGAAGCAATAGCCAAAGTCCTCAATGCCAATAAACGTGAGGAAGGATTTTTCATAACTGAGGGCAACTTGTTGGACACTAAAAAACCGTATCAATTGAAAACAAAAGACGCTATGGGTACTTGCGACGTATTAGACACTTCTTCGCTAAACATAAAGCCGGCGCACCTGCATTTCTTCTTGTGCGCCTCGTCCTTTTGCCCGTAGTGCGGGCTTCGCAGGAACGCGCGAATCATTGCGTCCGTTGAGCGCTCCGCGCTTGTCAATGACAATGACATGCGGTAGCGAACGGTAAACGTGTTAGCAGGAATGTTATACTCGTGTGCATTTTGATATTCCGACCGCATGTGCGGTCGAACAGAGGAAACGAGTATTACCGGTTCGCTTTATGGGAACATCTTTTTGCTCACCGGTATAGCAGGATCGTTCGCCGGCCATTTTGTTAGCAAGGGATGAAGCTACCCGAAGAAATGTCTTTTTCTTCGGGTAGTTTTCAATTAGCGGTGCGGTTCTTTCGCGCCCCCGGCGATACCGCAATTATTTCCCTTTCAGCGTATTCGCGATCAAAACCCGCTCGTTCCTCCTTAAACTCCAAAAAGAAAACATCCATTCTATGATCAGCAGCACGAAGAAAAACAGCAGAAAATGCAGACTGAGCTCCCGGTTGAAAAGAACCTTGATCGCGAGGACGCATACGCCGGCCACGCAGAGCGTGAGCAGATCGATCGATAGCATTATTTTGAAAAAATTCCTGTATTTATGCAGCGAACCGATCCCGAACAGGGATTGAACGGACAGTTTTTTTCGATTTACGTACAGGAAATTCTTGATGGAGCAAAACGAGGTAAAGCAGAAGAAAAATGCCGCCGTGAAGAACAGTACGACGCCGGTTGCAAAAAGCAGCTGCATGAAGCGTATTTCCTCGGCTTTTTCATCGTAAACAGGCGCGTAATTTCGGATGAGCGTCGTCTCGCCGACGGACGCAAACAAGGCGTCTGTATCCCGAGCCAATTCGTCCATGGAAGCATATTTTACCTTTATGCCGTCCGCGCCGCCCATGACGGCGGGGAAGTAGACGTTGTTTCCCATGTTGTCCGCGTTGACGCATAGCAAAATCGGGTTTTCAATAAAATCCGAGGAGCCGCTGCCGAAGGTGAAAAACTTCTGATCATTTTTGATGTACACGATGTTCTCTTTTATCAGGGGATTCCCAATGTTTTCACCGACCAAGTCGCTTTTCACGGGCGGATCCGACATTCGTTCTATGCAGATATCCTCCGAAATGTAGCGATCATTCACATGTTTTGCGTGAAGAACGGGCTTTATGCTCTCCTCCCAATCCCTGTATTTTTCCGGGACAAGAACGGTTATGGTATTTTCATCTTGATCCTGCCATGCATCCGTAAGGGTTGCGCCGGCGCTGTCTGTGATTGGATTTTCGGACAGGTAATTTCCGTTTACATAAGCGCTCGGTATCTGCATGGGGAGTCCGTTTGCGGAACCCGGCGCTTCCGCGCCGACGGAGCTTGAGGTGAGGAACATAATGCCGCCGCGCCGATCCAAGTGCCTCCAAATATCCCTTCCTTTGCTTTCAAACGCCGCAAGTCGCGCTGGTGCGCGCATGTGTTCTGGCGGAAATAATTCCAAAAAAGCATAACCCTTGGTTTTTTCCCAGCGCTCACTGTTCTCCGGATTTTCGGCCATGGACGAGAAGGAGAAGATGAGCGGAACCGTAAGCGCCAGCAAACCCGCTCCGGACAGCAGCTTCAAACCGTGGTTAAGGGGCATGAGGCCGGGTCGCTCACCCTTGACAAGGGTGTTAAGACGGGTCCGGTTGTTATGAAATGTGTACAGCAGAAGCGCGAAGGCCGGCAGGAGCATACACAGCCCGAGCGATAGGGCTGCCGCGACTCCCGCGCCCAAGACGGAAAGGCTGTATGCCGCAAAGGCCGAAAAACCACTGAAAGCGTTTGCGAACCAAAGATATGCGAAATGGAGCAGATAGGCCAAAACCAACGCCGAACACAGCGGTGGCAGAATGTCGCGCAGAACGATGCCTTTCAGAATCAAGGCGTCCGAATAACCCATCAGCTTTTTAACGGCGGTTTTTTTGAAGGCGTCGTTCACATTGAAAAAAAACAGCACCGGGATAATAAAAAACGCAAGGGCCAGAAGGATGAGCGCCAAATAGAATTGCAAAGTTTCCAAATTGTTATAGGCCGTGATTTTGTAATCATCTTCGCGAAACACGGATATTTGTCCATCTCCGTTGATCGCGTCCATGATCGTTCCGAGATCGCTTGTTTTTTCATTCGGATGAATGAAATACAAACCCTCCGCGCTCCTGTTTTCCATATGGGCCAGCGGCCTGATATCTATGGTCGCCGCCGGGTACAGGATGTTTGCGGTACCTTTTTGTCCCGGGCCGGGGTGCTTTCTTGAGCTGTAGTATTCGCCGGGCCCCAACCCGGATACGGGAAGCGCGCTGCGGATCCGAAAGGCTTTTTCGAACCAATCCTCGTTGACGATATGCACAAAAAAATGAATGACATCTCCGTTGCCCGCGTCCGGTTCCGAGATGATCTTTTGTATGTCAAAATTGTATCGATTGCCATAGCCGATGAGAGTGCGGATCAGCGTCCGGCGATCCAAAGAGGATTCTACGATGATGCTCTCTTCAAAATGATTCACAAGTCTATCATATTCTTTGTTGGCATTGTGCCAAGTAAATACAAAGAAGAATACAGCAAAAAACAGAGTCGCTGTAATAAATATCCATTTTTTCATACCGTTTTCTCCAAACGAATCGTCCGGTGACAATCCGTCGCAACACTTTCATCGTGGGTAACGATAATAACGGTTTTTCCCAAGGCGTTCAATTCTTTCAGGTATTTCATCACTGTGGTCTTGTTCTTTTCGTCCAAAGACCCTGTCGGCTCATCGGCCAATATAATTTCGCAGGGTTTCAAAAACATCCGGGCAACAGAAACCCTTTGCTGCTCACCTCCGGAAAGCTCGTATACCATCCGATTCATCAAACCGTCAAGCCCGAACTTCAACAGAACATCTTCCATGCTTTCCTTTTTGCCCTGTATTTCCTTGTTATAAGCCAATGCTATCTTCAGGTTGCTCTCTACAGTTTCATTGTCTATCAGCGCAAAGTTCTGGAAAACATAGCCCAAAACATAACGCCGCAGACGAACGCCTTCTTTTTTATGAAACTTAGGATTCCTGTATCCGTTTATTTCCAAAACGCCCGCGTCAATGGGCTCCACCAGACCGAGCATATTCAGCAGCGTGGTTTTTCCGCAGCCGCTTTCACCGACGATCGCCAGCATTTCGCCCCTGTCGACGCTCAAATTGAATGCCCGGAACAGTATCCGTTTTCCAAAGCACTTATCGATATTCTCCAGACGGAGTATCTGCATTTTGATCTCCCTACATTTATCTTGATGTCCGGTATCACTGCGGCTGCTAAACAACCGGTATCCCGCGCCATCCAAAGGTTATCAGTAATCAGCGAGGATTTACGTCGATATGCGCAGAGACGGAATCCGTTGATACCCGTAGGCATCAACGAATTCAGCCAACATTCGGCTTGACCTCACTCCTCCGCTCACTGCGTTCGCTACTGACGAACAGCATTATGCGGATATATTCTTTGTCCGGTCATCTTTATCGGCGAACATTTACACCATTACCTCACTTCGCCCCACGCCACGTTACTGTTGCCTTTTTTATGCTCGGCATAGGAATCAGGCGCATACGGACCGCCAGCTTCCCAAGCACCATAGGTGTAAGTGCTATCTGTTTGCAAAACCACGCGATGATCCTTTTCGGCATGGTAATATTTACCCCAGAAATTGAACAAACCTGTTGAATACTCCAATCTACCGCCATTTCCATCTGTAATAACCGTGCTGAGAGTGGTCATGTCAGAAGAGGTTTCGCATTCAGTGGCATCTGTCGAAACATCATCCGACAACGCAAACGCAGGTGCAATTGAACCGCCAATAAGCAGAACACACACCAAACAACCAATTATCTTTTTCATCTTCTTCTCCTTTAATCACAAGCAATAATGTGAGATATACATATATAGCCCTTTACTTGAATATATACCAATTATCTAAAAGGTACTTGCATTAATGCCGTATACTAATACCACTTTCGATAATTTTGATAACAAATACAAGCTTGAAAAATAGGACCTGTATATATTAAATCATTATTATGTGCTATCGTCAATTTCACTTTCGGCTGACTTTCGGACTTTTAACAGCACAAACTGCAACTTATGCGTTATAATAATAGGTGAATGCGCAGGTTCGGCGCATTTATACTTGTGAGCGATTGAAGATTCCGACCGCATTTGCCTGTTTTACGCGGCTTCAGCCGCAATGTAAAACAGGACAGCGAAGAGAGCGAAGCGAACGTAGGAGCCCCAACGGGGCGTTGCGGTCGGACAGCGGAAACAAGTATCACCGGCTCGCGTTTATGGAAAATTCAAATGCTAG
>JAISZV010000014.1 GCA_031284475.1 Proteiniphilum sp.
TGCCCTCACAAAGAAAAAGAGAAAAAATTGGTTCTTTCAAATATTTTATCTAATTTTGCAAGCCGGAAAAATAAAGCCGGCGGAAGTTGCATGTCTATAAGATACAATTCTTAAAGCCGCACCGGACTTAAAAGACATTATTATTCGAGGACAAATAAATAACAATATTATATAATATGAAAAGAACATTCCAACCCTCTAACAGAAAGAGAAAGAATAAACACGGATTCCGTTCCAGAATGTCTTCCAAAAACGGAAGAAAAGTGCTTGCCGCCCGTCGCTCAAAAGGAAGAGCCAAACTATCCGTATCGGACGAATATTAAAGATACTATCTTAAAAAAAGGGGCTGTCTAATCGTTAAATAGCCCCTTTTGGATTCTCCCTGCACATTCCCTTGCACATTTTCACTCCTCTTTTTTCCAGACCTCTACTCTCCCTCTCTCATTATTTTTTGTACTTTTGTATTCCGTATGTGTTTATACACTATACGCTCGATTGTTATGAGTAAAAAACAGATTAAAAAATCCATCTTCAGCAACAGTATCATAAAGAACCTGCTGATGATCATATCATGCGGCGTACTGCTTGTTGTGCTGGCGTTGCTGCTACTGAACGTTTATACAAGACACGGGCAAAATGTGGTTGTGCCTGCGCTGGAAAATCTCCAGATAGAAGAGGCAAATACCATTCTCAGTGCCAAAGGGCTTCATGCCGAGATAGTAGACTCTATCTACCAGCGCAATGCCGTTCCGGGAGCTATTATAGACCAAACACCCAAGGCGGGCAATAAGGTGAAAGAGGGGCGCGCCATCTATCTGACGATCTATTCAAAGAACCCTCAGATGATTGCCATACCGGAATTGACGGACTATTCCACTCGTCAGGCCTCCGCACTGCTCAATTCGATGGGCTTCACCCAGCTCTCTATCCAGGAGGTACCGGCAGAATATTCCGGATTGGTAATAGCTGTGGAGTACAGAGGAAAAAGGCTGACGCCCGATGAAAAGGTTCCTGCCGGCTCGTCGCTCACGTTGGTTGTAACCCGTGGCGTACTTGCCGACTCGCTGAGGATAGGCAACGAATATATTGCGCCACCGGGAAGCGGCAGCGACGGGGCAATAGACGATTCATTTTTCTAATTAATTGTTTGTGACGGAACAGAATTTAGACGATATAGATTTTTTACCTGAAGATGATGACGCGATAACGGAGGATCTACAGGACGAAAACCAGAAATTCGAGCATTACCGGTTTGTAGCAGATAAAGGACAGAATATGCTGAGAATCGATAAGTTTTTGTCCGTCAGAATAGAAGGGATTTCCAGAAACCGTATTCAACAGGCAGCCGAGGCAGATTGTATCTTGGTAAACGGGCAACCGGCAAAATCGAGTTACAAGGTGAAACCGCTCGATGTGATCTCCATCGTGATGGATCGCCCGAGGCGTGAACTGGAGATCATACCTGAAAATATCCCGCTTAACATCGTCTATGAAGATGACGCCCTGATGGTGGTCAACAAACCTGCCGGCATGGTAGTGCATCCCGGTCACGGAAACTACACGGGTACGCTCGTCAACGCGGTGGCATACCATCTGAACCGGGATAATATCAGCGACATGAATGATCCGAGATTGGGACTGGTACACAGGATCGATAAAGACACATCAGGGCTGCTGCTCGTAGCCAAAACTCCTGAAGCCAAAACGAACCTCTGCGGCCAGTTCTTCCGTAAAGAGACAAAACGGATGTACGCCGCTTTAGTATGGGGAAACCCGGCTGACGACCACGGAACGGTTGAAGGCAATATCGGGCGCGACCCGAACGACCGCATGTGTATGCGCGTATTCCCCGGCGGCAATCACGGCAAACCGGCCGTCACCCACTACAGCGTGATGGAACGATTCGGCTATGTAACGCTGTTGCAATGCCGGCTGGAAACAGGACGCACACACCAGATCAGGGTGCACATGAAGTATATAGGCCATACGCTGTTCAACGATGAACGCTACGGAGGTAATGAAATCCTTCGCGGCACCCATTTTGCGAAATACAAGCAATTCGTTTCCAATTGCTTCGCCCTCTGTCCCCGTCAATGCCTGCACGCGCAAACATTGGGTTTCGTGCATCCTTCCACAGGAGAAGACCTCTATTTTGAAAGCGACATCCCGGAAGATATGCAGTCGGTCATCGACAAGTGGAAGGCGTATAGCAGCGTGGCAATGTGATTCGGTGAAAAGAACTGATAATTGATTTAACAATTTGATGATTTGATAATGAAAAAGAATGTTGCTGTTGTATGGGGAGGCTACTCATCGGAAATTGTAATATCCGAAAAGAGCGCCGCCGGCATCTACTCCTTTATGGACAAAGAAAAATACAACGTTTACAAGGTAAAAATAGACCATACCTCATGGGAAGTGGAAGAGAACAGCTGTTTTTACCCGGTGGACAAAAACAATTTCAGTTTTACCGGCGGCAACGGCAGGAATATCCCGTTCGATTTCGCCTATATCACTATACACGGTACTCCCGGTGAAGACGGTACGCTTCAGGGCTATTTCGATATGCTGGGCGTCCCTTACTCCAACTGCGGAGTGCTGGCGTCGGCGATGACGTTCAACAAATTTACCTGTAACAGTTTCCTGAAAAACTTCGGGATCGAAGTGGCCGATTCTATTCTCCTGCGGAAAAATGATCCTTGTAAAACCGGGGAGATCATCTCTGCATTGGGATTACCCGTTTTCGTAAAACCCAACCTGGGAGGTTCAAGTTTTGCCACCACCAAAGTAAAAGAAAGTTCGCAGCTCGAAAACGCTGTTGAGGAAGCTTTCAGGGAAGCGCCCGAAGTAATCATCGAGCGTTTTTTGCAGGGAACCGAAGTAACCTGCGGCTGCTTTGAGACGGGTAAAGGAATAACGGTGTTACCCCTGACCGAAGTAGTTACCTCCAATGAGTTTTTCGATTTCGACGCCAAGTACAACGGCCAGGTAGAAGAGATCACTCCCGCCCGGCTTCCCGAAGAGACCGCCCTGGCTATCCGGCAGGAGACCAAAAGAATCTACCGGCTGACCGGCGCAAAAGGAATCATCAGGGTCGATTATATCCTGACCGGCGACAGGCCCGTCCTCCTGGAAGTGAATACTACGCCGGGAATGACGGCCACCAGTTTTATCCCTCAGCAGGTAAACGCGGCCGGACTTTCCATGACGGAGATCATCACAGATATTATTGAAACGGAATTGGGTGTTTTTAATGTTATGACCAATGACAACAACAAAAACAGCGGTAGCGGACGAATTTGACGACATCCGCCCGGTTACGGACAGCGAAGTTCCCGCAGCTCTTGCAAGTCTCGCCGCTAACAACTATTTCAGGCGTGCGGTCGAGCGCTTCGTGAAACCTCTCCCGTGGGAGCAATTCACCGCGCTGATGGGTAAATGTAAAACCAAAGACGATTTTCAACGCCGCATTATCTATCCGGTAATAAAGCGATTAATAGACAGCACCACTACGGAGATGAGCGGCGCGGGGTGGGAAAATATTCCCAAAGGAAGGGGATGCCTCTTTATCTCCAACCATCGCGATATTGTGCTGGACGCCGCCTTTCTGAATATGCTCATGATCGATCAAAAGAAGCCTACCACGGAAATAGCCATCGGCGATAATCTGCTTATATACCCGTGGATAGAGGAGTTGGTACGCCTTAACAAGAGTTTTATCGTGAAACGGGGCGTTTCCGTACGCCAGATGCTGGAAGTATCAAAGCATCTCTCGGACTATATTTACGACACGGTGAACCGCAGGGAACAACCTGCTTGGATCGCCCAACGCGAAGGACGGGCAAAAGATTCGAACGACAAAACACAGGCGAGCCTGCTGAAAATGCTCACACTGCACAACAGTTCCGCTCCGGGGCAAACATTGCAGGAGTTGCATATTGTCCCGCTTTCCATTTCATACGAGTTCGACCCCTGCGATTATCTCAAAGCCAAAGAATTTCAACTCAAACGCGACAATCCGTCATACAAAAAAACGGAAGCGGACGACATAGAAAATATGTACACCGGCATAATGGGGTTCAAGGGGCGCGTTACATTCCGGTTCGGCTCATGCATCACCCCTGCCGTCAGCGCCATCCCCGAAACAACCGGCAGGAATGAGTTGCTCGAAGAAACGGCCGCCCTCATCGACCGGGAAATTTACCGCAATTATACTTTTTTCCCGTTCAATTATGCGGCATACGACCTGATGACCGGTACCGGACGGTTCTCATCGCGGTATTCCGGCGAAGATATATCAAAATTCAACGACTACCTGCAACAGCAGATCAATAAAATAGACGTCCCGGAGAGAGACGATGCTTTCCTGCGCGAAAAACTGATCGGAATGTACGGGAATACGGTTAAAAACAATCTGGATGTGCTATAATTATACAATGAAGCGTCATACGGCTATCCTGCCGGTATTTTTGCTGCTGCTCCTTTTTTCCGCATGTGAAAAGGCCCCGGAGCGGATGAATGATTACTTGGTGGAGTTTGCCACGGTGGTGAAAGAAAATTCAAACTACCGTTTCAGGCTCGACAACGGCAGGCTGCTGATTCCCGAAGAAGTAAAAAATTACTCCGGAGAAGAGGGACAGCGCGTCGTTCTCAATTACATCCCTCTGGAAGGGGATGCCGTCAAGATCAATTTCGTATCTGACATTTTTACCGGCGCCATTCAGCCGGCCGGTTTCCCGGAACGCTATTCGGACAATCCTGTGAAGATACGGAGCGTGTGGGTAGGCGGAAACTACCTGAATCTGGTTATAGAAACAGAGTACCATAACGCGCCGCACAGCGTTGCACTGTTCCGCGATTCTTCCTCCGCGTCCGCCGATCTCTATTTCAGCCATTCCTCAAACAATGATCCTCCGGGCTATCCCAAGATGATGTATGCCTCTTTCCTGCTCGCGGGCTTACGGGAGCAGGCAGGAAGTTCCCCCGTCCCTTTCCGGTTTTTTATCAACACCTATACCGGAATGCGTATATTTGAACTGGAATTAAAATAAAAGCCGCTGATTCGCGGCTTTCAATATTTTCTCATAACGGAAACAGGGAAGTTTAACGCTATTGATTTTCCGTTACAGAATCGTTGCCCGGAAATGGCGGGATCGGCTCTTCGTCTATTACAAAGTCCACAGGCAGGAGGCATTTCACATGCACTTTTTCGCCCTTATCTTCACCCGGAATCCATCTCGGCATAAGACCGAGTACACGCACGGCTTCTTCATTGAGCAACTTATTAGACCCTTCCACCACCTCTATGTTAGAAATGGAACCGTCGCTGGCGACAACAAACGAGCAGAGAATCCGCCCCTCAATTCCCTCTTGCCTGGCCTCACGCGGATAGCGGAGATTATGCGCAATGAAAGCGTACAATTCCGTCTCGCCATAAGTATATTGCGGCATCTTATCCACTATTGTGTAAATAGTGTTGCTTTCGAGTACCACAACGTCTTTCTTTGAGTAATCGCGGGTGGGTTGCACAGGGGTACCGGCGGCTATCGCATTTTGATTGAGCCTGAAATACATGGGCACATACGTTTCGGCGCGTACAATCTCCCCGCTATGCCTGGCCGGACGCCAGGGCGGCATGGCCTGCAATATGCGCAACGCCTCCCCGTTAAGCAACGAGTCCGCACGATGGATAATGTTAAAGTTAGAGAGCGTGCCGTCTTTCTCCACCACAAAGGTATATACCACTAAACCCTGCGCATTGCGTTCCCTCGCTTCCACCGGATATTTCAACGTATTTGCAATAAACCGGTGCATCTCAGGGGTTCCTCCCGGATATATAGGCATTATATCGGGTTCTTCAAAAATCCTGTCGCTGCTCGAAACCGGCGCGTCCTGCGCCATAACAACCGATTGTTTCGCAACAAAGCCTTCAACAAGAATGCATGCAGCGAAAACAAAGAAAAACTTACGTATATTCATCTGATTTATATGCTCTGAAATGATTTATTATCTGGATTCAAGGGCAAAGATATAAAAAACTATCGGTTTACACAAAGGTAGAATTTGTTTCCTCGCGTATGCGTTTTTCAGTTTTCTATTTCTTCAATATCCAATGTTTTCCGCACTCAAAACAGATATAAGAACTTCTGTACACCGGAAAAATAAAACCTACAATAAGAAAAGGTATCAGCGTGAGCCAATTTGGTTTTTTCATACGGCTTATGTTCTCTGAACGGCAGAAAGGGCAGGCCAGAGTGTCTTCAATCTCTTTTTTGCAAAAAACGGCGACTTCCCGTGAAGGCTTTTCCACGTTATCAAGAATATCCAATGCCTTGTCCGCATCCTCTGCGAATACTTGCAATTTAACGCCTCCCACCGCGTTGGAGTAGAAATTGTAAACCTGAACGGTCATTTCATCTTTAAGAAACGTGCGGATTCCTTCGGATTCCAGTTTTCCCCTGATCACGTATGCTTCATGCGGATAGGTAAATGTTTTGATTGTCGTAAGTTGTGCCATAATTCCGATAGTTTGGGTTGCGTCCATTCACGCCCTTAAAGATACAACGTTTTTTATAATTTTGCCTTTCAAAACAGTTACTAAATCAAATCGCGGTAACTCCGTTTTATTTTTTCCACGAAAAAAACGGCCGGTGCAAATTCCTTTATGTTACAGTCTATACTTTATTTCAGGTATTTTTCGGCAGGGATGGCTACTTTTCCCCTTTCATGGGCGACTCCGTGATAACTTTCCGGCAAATCCGGGTTTTCGCCTTCGATATAATGCGGGAACAGCGGGTACGGATAAACGGGACGGCGAAAACGCACCTCGCCGTTTTCCTCGTATGCCGAGGCGAT
>JAISZV010000208.1 GCA_031284475.1 Proteiniphilum sp.
GATAAACTCATGTAGGCATTGATCAACGGCGGGATATTGTAGCCGAGGGCGCGTACCTCTTTGTTCAGTATTTTGTAATCTTCACTGAACTTTTTCCCGGTAAAGAGCCGCGCCATCTGGTTGACGTCGGTATTTGTCAGGAGCGGATCGATTGGGGTTACCAGTTTTTGCTCGTCGGGAAAATGTTTGTTCAGGAAATAAAGGATCATGTTCCTCGCGTCCTTGTTGTATGTGCCGTACATGGTTACTTTCCCGAAAAAGTACCTGATACCGGGATCTATGACGGTAAGCGCTCCCAATCCATCCCACAGGTTGTCGAGTGCGAAAATTCCTTTTCTGCCCAGCAGGGTGGACTGGTATTCGAGTGATACGAACGAGCGGCCCAACTCTACCGTACACGGCAGGTAGTCCGATATAAATTGCGGTGAGAAATTGTAGAGATGAGCGGTGGCGAGCATGGGTTTGTTTTGTTCGTCAAATTCCACGTCCGAACCGCAGATAAAACGGTAGCCACCCAGTATTTCTTCATTTTCAGGATCCCATACGATCAACTGGCGGTAGGGTACGTCCATCGTATCATACTGGTCGATGTCGGCCTCTAATCCTGTTCCTCCGCCATAATGGCGGAAAGCGATCTCACGCAGCCGTCCGACCTCTTTCATCAGATTGGGCGAGTCATGCGCAGTGAACACATAAATTTCGTTATTCGCCTTGTTGGTTACCCTGACCCTTTTTTGAACAGTCAGTTCGCTTTTTATCAGATTCTTGTCGATAGGATCTATGATTCTCTCCATGCTTATTGTTTTTTATAATGGGTTGTCATTATTCCATCGAGTAAACCATATCCTTTACATACTGCGCCCATTCGGCCGGCGTTTTGGATTTATCAAACGTTTGCCGGGAAATGGGCTTGCCAAAGGTAATGGTAAATGACCGGTTACTATTCTTGAACATTTCGTCCGGTAGCCAGATCAGTTCGATATTGAATTTTATGCCGGATGACTTGCGGAGACGGGCAAAGTTGTAGAAGAAATCGGAATTTCTGCCTGCAAAATGTACCGGAATAATATCTCTTTCATATTCAACCGCTTTGATGATAAAACTTTTCATCCATTCCGAATCCCTGATTTCTCCTTTTTGTTTTCTGGAGCATAAGCCGGCGGGGAAAGTGATCATCTGGTTATCGGATGCATAGGCTTCATTGATTGCCCGGGCCGAATCTTTAGCTTGGGAACCGTATTTATTGATGGGTACAAAGATGGGTTTCAGCGGATCAATATAATAGAGTACGTCGTTCACAAGATATTGAATTTTTCCGTTGTATTTTTCTCCCAGGATTGCCGAGAGGCAAATGCCGTCAAGTCCACCCAACGGATGATTGGATGCGAAAATAAATCTGCCCTCATCCGGGATATTCTCCTCCCCCCTGGTCTGGAGAGTGATATTAAATTCTTTATCGATAAGGGCGCGCATAAAGGCTACCCCCTCAAAGCCCTGATTTCGTTCCAAGATACCGTTTATATCATCCTGATGTATGATTCGCTTGAGGTAGTTGATCAGAAATCTCGGAATTTTAGTATAATACTTGGGCGATTTATCTCTTAAAATATGGTCAATATCAACCCTGAACGCATTGTGCTCCATTGCATCGTACTCTCCCTTCTAATTTGTCGCAAATGTACAAAAATACTCGACAAAAGATAGCAATCGAAGAAAAAATCTTCTTTTTAAGTATGACCGGGAAAAATTTCAGGAATAGCCGGGTAAAATTCCTTACTTTTATTATTCTACTAAATGTTTGATAATTAATATCTTCGTTAGAATTAAGGGGTTGTTAATGATTTTTCATAAAATTTTTGTGTGGAAATGTGGGGGAAAGTGGATTATTTTTGTAATTTTACCGCGTTATAAGTGATGAGAATGTTACAGTTTCTGGGAAATATGGAAGCCAAAGCCGATACAAAAGGGAGGATTTTTGTGCCGGCTATCTTTCGCAAGCGCTTGCAAAGCGAGGGTGAAGAGTTTCTTGTGCTTCGTAAAGATATTTTCCAGAAGTGTCTTGTGCTTTATCCCGGAAGTGTATGGGAAAAGGAGATCGAAATGCTTCGCGGTAGGTTGAATAAATGGAACAGGGAGCAGCAGCAGATTTTCCGCCAGTTTGTGCTGGACGCAGAAAGGCTTGAGATGGATGCAACCGGGCGGATACTTATACCGAAACGTTATCTGCAAATGGTTTCCATTGAATCGGATGTTCGCTTTCTCGGTGTGGATGAAACCATTGAGATTTGGGCGAAGGAGAAACTGGAAGAACCGTTGGTTGATCCCGACGAGTTTTCTTTGAAATTACAGCAATTAATGGGGTGAGAAAATGACTTCACAGGGCGGACAGAATGGAGTAGCGTATCATACGCCGGCATTACTTGACGAGAGCGTCGAGGGGCTCAATATTTGTCCTCACGGAGTGTATGTAGACGTCACTTTCGGCGGGGGCGGCCACTCCCGTGAAATACTGAATCGTTTGGGGGAAGAGGGCCGGCTTGTCGCTTTCGATCAGGATGAAGATGCTGCCGGAAATATTCCTGCCGATCCCCGTTTTACATTTGTGCACGGTAATTTTCGTTTCCTGAAGAATTTTCTTCGATATTACGGCGTGGAAACGGTGGATGGTATTTTGGCCGACCTGGGTGTGTCATCGCACCATTTTGATATTTCCGAACGCGGTTTTTCGTTTCGTTTACCGGGTGAGTTGGATATGCGTATGAATCGCAATGCCCAAAAGAGGGCTGCCGACATCCTCAACGAATATGAGGAAAGTAAACTGTCTGATATTTTCTTCCGGTACGGCGAATTAAAAAACGCGCGGCAGGTAGCTTCGGCCATACTGCGATACCGGCAGGTTAAACAAATAGGGGAGACCGGTGATCTGTTGGCGATCCTGGAGCCTTTTACCCGCAGGGAAAAAGAGACAAAGATGCTGGCGCAGGCTTTTCAGGCGCTTCGTATTGAAGTGAACGGCGAAATGGACTCCTTGAAGGATATGCTCCTACAGGCTTTGCCGCTACTGAAGCCGGGCGGACGTTTTTGTGTGATCTCGTATCATTCGCTGGAAGACCGTTTGGTAAAGAATTTTTTCAGGACAGGCAATTTTGAAGGGGAACCGGTCAAGGATTTCTACGGAAACGTAGAGACCCCTTTCACAATGATCAATCGCAAGGTGATTATCCCGTCGGAGGAGGAGCGGCAGCGGAATCCGCGTTCGAGGAGCGCCAAGCTGCGCATCGCGGAAAAGAATAATTAATGTGATGATTTTACGGATTTGCTAATTTGTTGCTTAATCAGTAGATCAGTAGATCAGTAAATCAAAAAATCAGCTAATCAATTATAGATGAAATTTAAGTTCGATAACATACGCAAATCGTTTGTCCGTGTTTTTGGGGGGAGTGTCCTCACAGAGGACTTCTTCCTCAAAAACATGAGATTTGTTATTGCTATCGTGTTGGTGATGTTCCTGTTTATCAGTCATCGATACAAAGTGCTCAGGCAGATGGCGGAGATCGAAAAGTTACAACAAGAACTCAAGGATGCAAGGTATGAATCGCTTACCATCTCTTCGAGCCTTACCGAAGCAAGCAGGCAGGGCGAGATTGAACGGCGTATTAAGGAGGCGGGTTTGGAACTGAAAGTGACAAATGAGCCTGTCTATTATTTAGATAAATAAACAAACCATCTTACAAAAAATGAAGAAGCAAAATTGGAATAACAAACGGGCTATTTTGGGTAGATACGGGTTTATCGTTGTCTTGTTGATGCTGTTTGCCGTAATGGTCATTTTTTCTGCCGGTAAGATCATCTTCACTGTAGAAGGGAAAAAATGGCGTGAGGTAGGTGAAAAAGAGACCGTGATCAGGAATCGTGTGATCCTGCCCAGAAGGGGTAATATTTATACTTACGACGGTAAGTTGCTGGCCACTACGGAGCCTCTGTACAGTATCTATATGGACTTTTGGGCGGATGGTATCGAGAAAGATACGCTTGCCAAGTATGTGGAAGACTTGTCGGTAGCGCTGGCTAAAAAGTTTCCCGACAGAACCGCTTCCCAGTATGAGAATGTGATCATGAACGGGTGGACGATGCGTGAAAAGGAAGAACTCCGGATTCGGGAGAATAAGGAGAAAAAGATCGATAAGAAAGTGCCGATCCATTCCCGTTATGTAAAAATATTGCGCAAAGATATTTCTTATGTCGATTTGAAAGAAATACGTACTTATCCGTTCTGGAACCAACGCTCCAACCGTAGCGGACTGATCGCCGAAGAGCGGAATGCCCGTAAAAAGCCTTTCGGTAACTTGGCCAACCGTACGGTCGGCAGCGTATATAAGGATCTTGAAAAGGGAGGCGCCAGTGGTCTTGAATTGAAGTATGATTCGTTGCTTAGGGGTGTTCCCGGCGTGAAATTCCGTCAAAAGATACAGGGCCGGTGGATGGATGTGGTGGAAAAACCGGACGAAGAGGGATGGGATATTATCACCACCATCGACGCCGCGATACAGGATATTACCGAACGTTCCCTGCGGGAGAAACTGATAGAGACGGAAGCGGAATCGGGTACCGCTATCATCATGGAAGTGAAGACCGGCGAGATAAAAGGAATTGTCAATCTGGACCGTATGATTAACGGGGATTATGCCGAGGGCAACCCCAACGCGTTCTCCTATATGAATGAACCGGGTTCCACTTTTAAAACGGTAACGGCGATGGTGGCGCTCGACGACGGAGTAGTGACTCCCACCGACTCATTCTATGTGGGAGACGGGCTTTTCCAGTATAACGGGAAGTGGGTCAGGGATCATTATTGGCGAAGAGGACAAGACCACGGGTACCTTACGGTGGCCGAGGGGATAGCTATCTCATCGAATGTAGTAATGAGCAAAATCGCATTGAAAGGGTACGAAAACAATCCCGCACGGTATGTGGAGGGAATAGACCGTATAGGTTTGAGGAAACGGCTTACATGGGACGTGCCGCTCAATGGTATAGAAGGCACTTCGTCCATTCGCTTCCCCGATGACAAAACCAATTACTGGTCAAAGACAACCCTTCCCTGGATGTCGTTCGGGTATGAAACGCAAGTGCCGCCCATCTATATGTTGATGTTCTATAATGGGATCGCCAACGGCGGAACAATGATAAAGCCCTTTATTGCCAAACAGTTTTTTGATAAAGGGAAAATGGTGGAGAATGTTAAGGCAGAGGTGGTGAATCCCAAAATGTGTAAGAAGACTACCTTGGAACAGATACATCAGATGCTGTTAAAAGTAGTGGAGGATGGAACGGCCAAAGTAGTGGCTTCCGACTATTTTACAATAGCCGGTAAGACCGGTACGGCGCAGATTGCTTCCGGAGGCGCTTACGGCGGGTATTACGTTTCATTCTGCGGCTATTTCCCGGCAGAGAAGCCGATGTACACCATCTTCGTGGGACTGAGAAAACCGAAAGGAGTGCCTTCCGGTGGAGGAATGGCGGGTATGGTTTTTAAAAATATAGCGGAACAGACCTATTTAAGGAAGGCGCGGTTGGATGTGGAGGCTTGTAAGACAGATTCTACACTGCATAAACAGCCTACGTTGAAAAACGGCCGCTGGGATCGTAACAGGTCGCTGTTGAGTTCGTTGCATTTCCCGGCGAAAGGCCCGGCGGAAACAGCCGATTGGGTGAAGATGAAGTATGACAATATTGCTTACCGCTCCGAAGCGATTGTACTGAACAACGCCCTTATTCCCGACGTACAGGGAATGGGCGCCCGCGATGCAATCTACCTGTTGGAAAAGTCGGGGTTAAGGGTAAACCTGATCGGAGCCGGAAAGGTGGTGTCTCAATCGGTTACGCCCGGGCAAAGATTGGTGAAAGGTACTACTATTACCATTACGATGAGATAAAGCCAATGTGACTAATGTAATGATTTAATAATGTGAATAATGTGCCAATGAGAATAATGTGATAATGAATGCTATATCTTGCTTCTAAAAAAGTCTGGAAAATATGAACCTGAGTAGATTGATTGAAACTTGCAATGTTGTTGCCCTGCGCGGTAACGGCGAAGCGGAGGTAACATCCATTACATCCGATTCGCGTATGGTGACGCCGGGCTCCCTTTTTATTGCCGTAGAGGGGATCTTTACCGACGGACATGCTTACATCGGTAAAGCGATAGAGCAGGGCGCGATGGTGGTAGTGTATGACAAACCGATGATCGAGGAATATTTTTCCCGCGTTACCTATGTGCAGGTAAAGCAGAGTGCGGTAGCGCTTGCGCAGATAGCTTCCGCATGGTATGGGAACCCGTCGTCGTTGTTGAAATTGGTGGGCGTTACCGGTACAAACGGAAAAACCACCATTGCTACGCTGTTGTACGATATGTTTCGCCATCTTGGCTATCCTGCCGGATTGTTGTCTACGGTAGCCAATTATGTGGATGGCGAGCGCTATCCTACTACGCATACGACGCTCGATCCGATTGCGCTGAATGATTATTTGCGCAAGATGGTGAACGCCGGATGCGAATATGCCTTTATGGAGGTGAGTTCCCACGCCATACACCAGAAGCGTGTGCATGGGCTACGGTTTGCCGGAGGTATTTTTACCAATCTCACCCAGGATCACCTCGATTACCATAAAAATATGCTGGAGTACCGCAACGTGAAAAAGGCTTTTTTCGACGACCTTCCTGCCGACGCGTTCGCATTAACCAATACCGATGACAAGAACGGTACGGTGATGTTACAGAATACGAAGGCTTCCCGATACACCTATTCGGTGAAGGGCATGGCCGATTTCAAAGCCCGCATTTTTGAAAAGCATTTCTACGGTACCGATATAGAGATAAACGGAAAAGAGCTTTCCGTGCAATTCGTAGGCGCCTTTAATGTTTATAACCTACTTGGAGTGTATGGAGCGGGCGCCCTTCTCGGAATCGGAGAGGAAGAACTGCTCCGGACGCTCTCCCTGTTAAAACCGGTGGCGGGAAGATTCCAAACGCTCCGTTCGCCGCAAAATTATACTGTAATCGTTGACTATGCACATACTCCCGACGCTCTTTCCAATGTGCTGAATGCCATTGACGAGGTGCTGAACAAAAAAGGGAGGATCATCA
Source organism: Proteiniphilum sp. (assembly GCA_031284475.1). GTDB lineage: Bacteria > Bacteroidota > Bacteroidia > Bacteroidales > Dysgonomonadaceae > Proteiniphilum. Next base: position 7,151 of record JAISZV010000208.1, read on the forward strand.
CCGTGGTGGGTTGCGGCGGTAACCGCGACAAGACCAAACGGCCTATTATGGCGCGCGAGGCGGTACAGTTAAGCGATAAAACGGTATTCACGTCTGATAATCCCCGGTTTGAGGAACCGGGCGAAATCCTTCGGGATATGCTCGACGGGCTTACGGAAGAACAGAAAGCCGACACGCTTACCATTACCGACCGCCGGGAAGCGATCAAAACCGCCTGTGCGCTTGCAAAGCCGGGAGATGTGATCCTCATTGCCGGCAAAGGCCATGAAGATTATCAGGAAATAAAAGGCGTGAAACATCATTTCGATGATAAGGAAGAGGTGGAGGAAATATTCGGTAAACTAAAAACTAAAAGTTAAGAGCGAATCAGAGGCAAGATTCAAGATTCAAGACACAAGACACAAGATTCAAGACTCAAGGCTTTTTAGTTCTAATTTCAATTAGAATCATCACATTAGTAAATCATCAAAACAGAGAATGTTATATTATTTTTTTGAATATTTAGACCAACTTGATTTCCCCGGAGCAGGTATGTTTCAATTCGTGATGTTCCGCTCCGCTATGGCGGCTATCTTTTCCCTGCTGATCGGGATCTTTGCAGGGAAGAGGATCATTCGCGGACTGCAACGGCGGCAGATTGGGGAGACCATCCGTAACCTCGATCTGGAAGGACAATACAGCAAACGGGGTACACCCACTATGGGAGGGGTCATTGTGATCCTCTCTATTCTGGCCTCCACATTGCTTTTCGGAAAATTAGAGAATATCTACATCATCCTGATGCTTGTCAGCGTCGTCTGGCTGGGCGTACTGGGCTTTGCCGATGATTATATCAAGATATTCAAGAAGGATAAAGAGGGATTGAAAGGGAAGTTTAAGATAGTGGCGCAGGTGGGACTGGGCCTGATCGTCGGACTTACCATCTATTTCAGTCCCGAAATTGTTGTACGGGAAAATACCGAGGTTCGCGTCAAGAACGTAATAGAGGAAGTTACCTACCGGAATGAAGATGTGAAGACTACCAGCACCACCATTCCGTTTGTGAAGAACAACAATTTCGATTACAGATGGCTTGTCGGCTGGATGGGCGATTATACGGACACGGCGGTATGGATTGTTTTTATCCTGGTGGTTATCTTTATAGTGACGGCAGTCTCCAACAGCGCCAATCTGACGGACGGGCTGGACGGGCTGGCTTCCGGCTCTTCGGCCATCATAGGAGTAGCGTTGGGTATTCTTGCTTATGTTTCGGGGCGTGTTGACTTTGCCTCCTACCTGAATATCATGTATATACCGGGAGGGGACGAGCTGATGGTATTTGCTTCCGCTTTCGTGGGAGCCTGCATCGGTTTTCTCTGGTACAATGCCTATCCGGCCCAGGTGTTCATGGGCGACACGGGCAGCCTTACTATGGGAGGTATTATCGGCGTGTTTGCCGTGTTGATCCACAAAGAACTGCTGTTGCCTATTCTCTGCGGGGTATTCTTTGTGGAAACGTTATCAGTCATCGTACAGACAGCCTATTTTAAATTTACGAAGAAAAAATACGGGGCAGGTAAACGTATCTTCAAGATGACCCCCCTGCATCATCATTACCAAAAGCCGGGCGACGGAAGCATTGACGCGCTTATTCAAAAGCCTTTTGTTCCTTTGGCCGAGCCGAAGATCGTGAGCCGCTTCTGGTTGGTGGGGATGATACTGGCCGTATTGGCCCTGGCGACGCTCAAAATGCGGTAATGAAGTAGGAGAGGGAAAAGAGAGTAGGTGGTGTGGTTGAGTTCACCGTCAATAAATTTTGAATTGATCGGGTTGGTAGGTTAAATGAATGGAATGATGGACAAGAAATTAATGGTGATTCTGGGAGGCGGCGAAAGCGGAGTAGGTTCCGCTATACTGGCTCAGAAGAAAGGTTTCAGGGTATTTCTTTCCGATAGCGGCGCGCTGGGCGATGCATACCGGGAAACGCTGAAAACATACCGGATCGATTTTGAGGAGAACGGGCATACCGAAGAAAACATATTGACCGCCGGCGAGATTGTGAAAAGCCCCGGCATCCCCGACAGCGTTCCCATTATACAAAAGGCGCTGGCAAAAGGTATTCCGGTAATATCCGAGATTGAGTTTGCAGGCAGGTACACAAACGCGAAGCTGATTTGTATCACCGGGAGTAACGGTAAAACAACCACAACCAGCCTGATCTACCATATTTTGCAGTCGGCGGGTTTGAAAGTGGGATTAGGCGGTAATATAGGCAAGAGTTTCGCCCGCCAGGTGGCGGAGGAGTCCTATGACTATTATGTGTTGGAGTTGAGTAGTTTTCAATTGGACGGGGTTTACGATTTTAAGGCCGATATAGCGGTACTCCTGAATATTACCCCCGATCATCTGGATCGCTACGATCATAACCTGCAACACTATGTGGACGCTAAAATGCGGATTATCCGGAATCAGGAAACGGAAGATGCGCTCATCTATTGGGTAGATGATCCGTTAGTGACAAAAGAGATCGAGAAACTAAAACCGGCAGCTATCCGCTATCCTTTTGGAGAGAAGAAAAGCGATCATACGGCTGCATATACCGAAAACGGGAAACTGTATATTCAAACGAAAAATAAGATATTCAATATGGAGTTGGAATTGTTGGCTTTGGAAGGGATGCATAATGTGTATAATTCGTTGGCGTCGGGTATTGTGGCAAAGCTGATGGACGTCAGCGATGAGCAGTTGCGCACATCCCTGTCCGATTTCAAAGGTGTTCCGCACCGGCTCGAAAAAGTGGCTTCCGTGCGTGGAGTGCAGTATATCAACGACTCTAAGGCGACCAATGTAAATTCCTGCTGGTATGCTTTACAGAGTATGCGCACGAAAACCGTGCTGATACTCGGAGGCGTGGACAAAGGAAACGATTATACCGAGATTGAAGACCTGGTACGCAGCAAGGTAAGAGCGCTGATCTTTTTGGGGAAAGACAACGGCAAATTACATGCATTTTTCGACGGTAAGGTGAATGAGATTCGGGACGCCGGCTCCATGAAAGAAGCGGTGGATGCTGCCTGTGAATTGGCACAGAAAGGCGATGCAGTCTTGCTTTCGCCCTGTTGCGCCAGTTTCGATCTGTTCAAGAATTATGAAGATCGCGGCGACCGGTTCAGGGAATGTGTCAGGCGGCTGTAAGAGTCGAGGCTCGCAGACGGGAATCTGCGAGGCTCACAGATGGTAATCTGTGAGGCTTAGAGATTCCCATCTCAAAGGCTTAGAAATAGGAATAGTCGAAGCTACGAAAACGGTAAGACTGCGTAACATGAGTAAATATTAGTAAATCAACAAATCAACAAATCAGTAAATTAATAAATCATTAAATCAGAATAGTATGCTTAACGACAACAATCAAATGGACGCCTCAGATCAACGGTATGAATCCGGTCAACCGCATGACGAGGCAGTGGAAACGGAATCATCGATAGGTGATTTCGGACGTAAGGTATTTAAGGGCGACAAAGTGATCTGGTTAGTCTTTATCATCCTGTGTATTATTTCGCTGGTAGAGATATTCAGCGCTACCAGTACCATCGTCTATCGTCAACAAAACATGTGGGAGCCTATACTGCGGCACGCCACGTTTCTGATTGGGGGTGTGGGAGTAATCCTGCTCATTCATAACATCCCGTACCGTTACTTTTCATCATTAATATTTGTGTTGCTCGGAGCTTTTATTTTATTGATCCTGACGCCGCTTATCGGCAAAAGCATCAACGGGGCGGATCGGTTTATCCCCTTTATGGGGTTCACCATTCAACCTTCGGAAATAGCGAAAATATCGCTGATGGGAACCATAGCGTTTCTTCTGAGCAAGCAGAACGGGGAAAACGATGGCGTTTTGTTCCGCTGGATGATTGGGCTTATGGTGATTATCTGCGGGATCATCGCCATAGACAACCTTTCTACAGCCTTGTTGCTGTTTGGGGTTTGTTATCTGTTGATGTTTATCGGTAATGTGAAGTTCCTGCGGCTGTTGAAGGTTGCGGGAGCGGGAATAGTTGCAATAGTCCTGTTTGTCCTGATGCTGAATGTGATTCCTGAAAAATGGACAGAGTCCGGGCCGTTGAAGCGTTTGGAGACATGGCAGAACCGTCTTACCGATTTCAGTACGCATAAAGAACTGTCGGAGGAGGAGTATTATACGATTACCGATGAAAACTACCAGGTAGCGCATGCCAAGATCGCCATTGCGAACGGCGGCGCGCTGGGCGTGTTTCCCGGAAACAGTACCGAACGCGATTTCCTGCCCCAAGCCTATTCCGATTTTATCTACGCCATTATCATTGAAGAGATGGGGCTTTTAGGAGGGATTCTTGTACTGCTGCTCTATGTGATTCTCCTGATTCGTGGGGGAATGATTGCGCGGAAAACCGAGAAACTTTTTCCCAAGTACCTTGTGATGGGATCAACATTGATGCTTTCCATACAGGCTTTTGTCAATATGGCCGTAGCGGTCAACCTGATCCCTGTTACCGGACAGCCGTTACCATTAATAAGCCGTGGCGGTACTTCTACGCTTATCACCTGCGCCTATTTCGGGTTGATTTTAAGCGCCGACCGTTTCGGTATCGGCAAGAAGAAAGAGGATGATGCAGCCGTGACGGAAACCGGGCCGGATAAGGAAGAACGGAATGATATTGATGACCTGTCCGAAAGAATAATAGAGTCGGTTGAGAAGCCGGAAGATAACGTTGATTTTGAAATTATTCAGGCATGAAGCGGGTAATTATCAGTGGAGGCGGTACGGGTGGACATATTTTTCCCGCCATTAGTATAGCCAATGCTCTGAAAGAACGGTGGCCCGACGGTGAAATACTCTTCGTGGGCGCCGAAAACCGGATGGAGATGGAAAAGATACCGGCTTCCGGATACAAGATCATCGGCTTACCGGTAGCCGGGTTCGACCGCCGGCGTCTCCTGAAGAACTTCTCTGTGATCGGGAAGTTACTCAAAAGTATGCGGAAAGCGCGTAAGATCATAGATGATTTCAAACCCGATATTGCTGTGGGCGTAGGAGGTTACGCCAGCGGCCCCACATTGAAAGCGGCAGCGGCAAAAGGCGTGCCCACCCTGCTTCAGGAGCAGAACTCCTATGCCGGAGTAACCAACAAGATGCTGGCGCGGAAAGCGTCCGCCATCTGTGTGGCGTATGTAGGGATGGAAAAGTTCTTCCCGGCGAAAAAGATTGTGCTTACCGGCAATCCCTGCCGGCAGGATCTGGTAGTTTCGGAAGAAAACCGCGCGCAGGGATATGGTTATTTTCGGTTGGATCCCTGTAAGAGAACCATTCTGCTGCTGGGTGGAAGCCTCGGCGCACGTACGCTCAACCAAAGCATTACGGGCGCTTTCCCGAAATTAGCCGGAGCCGGCGACCTGCAAGTGATCTGGCAATGCGGAAAATATTACTATAAAGAGATGCAGCAATTGCAGGAGGAAGGCAAGATACCGCAAAACGTGCGCCTGTTCGATTTCGTGTCGCGGATGGACTATGCCTATTCCGTAGCCGATCTGGTAATATCCCGTGCCGGCGCAGGATCTATTTCGGAGTTCAGCCTGCTTGGAAAGGCCGTCATTCTGACGCCTTCGCCCAATGTGGCCGAAGATCATCAGACAAAAAATGCACAATCGCTGGTCGATAAGAACGCTGCCGTTATGGTGCCGGATGCGGAGGCTCCCGGTATTTTGTTTGACAAGGCTATGGCGCTTGTGAGAAATGACGAGGAATTGAGAAGCCTCCGTAACAATATCGCAAAGTTGGCGCAGCGCGATTCCGCGAAACGGATCGTTGACGAAATTGAAAAAATTATCGGATGAACTACGAATCGATATATTTTATAGGTATAGGCGGCATCGGCATGAGCAATCTGTCCCGTTATTTCCTCTCCAAAAGAAAGAGGGTAGGAGGGTATGACCGTACGGAGTCGGCGCTGACTCGGTTGTTGCAGGAGGAAGGAGCGTTCGTCCATTATGAGGATGACCTGAGTTTCATTCCGGCGGCGTTTTTCGATAAAGAAAAAACATTGGTGGTCTATACGCCTGCCGTGCCGGCGTCTCACAGTGAGCTTCTCTATTTCCGGGAAAACGGATACGTTGTGATGAAAAGGGCGCAACTGCTTGGCGAGATCACCGGAACGAGCGATGCGGTTTGTGTGGCGGGAACGCACGGAAAGACTACCGTTTCGGGCATGATCGCTCATCTGTTGCGGCAGTCGCAAGTGGATTGCAGCGCTTTTCTGGGAGGCGTTCTGAAGAACTATAACAGTAATCTGTTACTCTCCGGCAAGAGCAATATCACCGTGGCGGAAGCCGATGAGTATGACCGTTCTTTCCACTGGTTAAAACCGTGGATCGCCGTAATTACCTCGGCCGACCCCGATCATCTCGATATTTACGGAACGGTAGAGGCATACAGGGAGAGCTTTGAGAAGTTCACTTCGCTTATCCGGCCCGGCGGGAGCCTGATCATGAAAAAAGGAATACCGGTGATTCCCCGTAGCGGGGAAACGGTGAAGATATGGACTTACGGGGAAACGGAAGGCGATTTTCATGCGGAGAATATCCGCATAGGGAATGGCGAAATAGTGTTTGACCTGGTAACGCCTTCGGATATTATCAGGGATATATCGCCGGGCGTTCCCGTGAAGATCAATATTGAGAACGGAATAGCAGCTGCTGCGGCGGCGCTGTTATGCGGCGTTACGCCGGAAGAGATCCGCGGGGCCATGCATACGTTTCAAGGAACAGCGAGGCGGTTCGATTTCCATATCAAGACCGGTCAAATTGTTTTTATTGACGATTATGCCCATCATCCACGGGAATTGTCCGCCGCCATCGAATCGATCAGGGCGCTTTACCCCGGCAAAAAGATGACGGCTGTTTTCCAGCCGCATCTCTATTCACGCACCCGCGACTTTGCGGCGGACTTTGCGGAAAGCCTGTCGCTCCCGGACGAGGTGATACTGCTGGATATTTATCCGGCCCGGGAAGAACCCATTGAGGGAGTCTCCTCGCGCATCATTTTCGACAAGATAAGGCGGGCGGAGAAGACGCTCTGTACAAAACAGGAGTTACCCGGTTTGCTCAGGGAAAAAGAAATAGAAGTGCTGGTAACGTTCGGCGCAGGCGACGTCGACAGGTTGCTTCCCGAAATAGAACAGGTGTTGAGGGAAAAATACCTGCCGGAAAATAAATGATTTTGAAGAGTTCATGGTATTGAATAACTCATGTTACGCAGTATTCCCGTACGTGGGACCCGCGCATTCCCGTACTTGAGCCTTGACACAAAAGACATGACTTTGCGTAACATGAATGAATAACTTAATGTATCTTTGCAGGTGGTAAATTTCTTTGGGCGGTGAAAAAAATTCTCATTATACTGATTGCGGTGGTAGTCATTGGCTACCTGATATTTTCGGCTTCCTATTTCAGGGGTATGTCGAGGAACAGGATATGCGAGAAATTCAGCGTAGTGATTGCAGACAGTGTGCGCTACCGGTTTGTGTCGGCGCAGGATATTGTGAATCTGGTGAAACGGTATGATCTTGATCCTGTCGGCAAAACGTTTGGCGAGATCAATACGCTGGCCATCCGCGATACAATTCTCACGAACAGGCTGGTAAAGTCGGCAGAGGTATTCACCACGCCGGGGGGCGCCGTACTGGCGAGCGTATATCAGCGGAAACCGGTGTTGAGGGTTATTTCGGATGTAAAAGGCAATTTTTATGTAGATGATGAATGTCGCATCATGCCCGTATCCGGTACTTTTACCGTCTATGTGCCTGTGGCCACAGGCGTTATAGATGAGGAGTTTGCCCGGGGACGGTTATACGATTTCGCCCTCTTTCTCCATGCTCATCCCTACTGGGATGCATGGGTAGAACAGATCGTAGTGCGAAAGAACCGGGAGGTAGAGTTGATTCCGCGGGCCGGCGATTTCAGGATCATTATAGGACGCCTTGACGATTACCAGGCAAAGCTCGACAAATTTGCCCGTTTCGTGGATAAAGGGCTTAATGTGGTGGGGTGGAACCGCTACTCCGCCATCAATTTAAAATATGACAACCAGGTGGTTTGTACGAAGAAATAAATAATATGGCACAATCCGGATTTATAGCAGTAATTGATCTCGGCACTTCCAGGATCAAAGGAATTGCCGGCCGCAAAAACGAAAATGGGGTTATCTCCATTCTGGCAAGCAATTCTATCGATTCAGGGAACTCTATCCGCAGGGGAATGGTTTACAATATCGAGCAGGCGAGGGCGAATGTACACAAATTGGTAGTGACGCTCGAAAATAATTTGGGGCAGAGGATCGGGAAAGTCTATGTTTCCTTGTCCGGGCAATCATTGCATACGTTGGAATTTAGCGAAACGCTGCGGATCTCATCGGGAATGGTCACGGAGGAAGATATAACCCGGCTACGCAAGTCGGCCGAAGATTTTCAGCCCGAATTGAAACGCTATTACCGGATCGCCGATGTGGAATATTACATCGACGGCAAGCCGGAACCCAATCCGGTGGGAATAGCGGGTTCCGGGATAGAGGCCCGGTTCAAGCTGATTGTAGGGCGGCCCAATCTGTTGTTAAACATAAAAAAATGTATTGCGGACAAAACCGGCCTGGAGATTGCGGATTATATCGTGGGGCCAACGGCTTCGGCTGCGATTGCGCTGAGTCATGAGGAGAAAGAGTTGGGTTGCGCCTTTTTGGATTTTGGGGCGGGTACTACCACCCTGTCGGTTTACAAAGGAGGAATCCTTCGCCGGATGGTGGTGATCCCGTTCGGCGGAAAGAACCTTACAAAAGATGTTTGCGCTCTCAACTTTACCGAGAACGATGCGGAACAGCTCAAGATAAAATTCGGAAAGGCGCTTGAAAACCAGGATGTACCGGTATTCTCATCCCCTTTCTCGTCGAAACCCGACGTAGATCTTACCGAACTGAACAAGGTGATCGCTATGCGGCTGGATGAGATAACGGCCAATATCAAAGAGCAGATCGCCCTGTCGGGATATGACGGCCGGTTGGGCGCAGGGCTGGTTATTACGGGCGGCGCATCGCAACTTAAAAACCTTGACCTTTACCTCACGCAAAAGCTGAAAATGCCGGTAAGGAAAGCGTCCGTAAAAAAAACCGCCGTGAATAATTCTCCCGACCTGGTGCATGATCCCGCATACTTGCAAGCACTTGGAATACTCCTTTTGGGGGAGGAGAGTTGCGAAATGGTAAAGCCGGAAACTGTAGAAACAGAGGCTGGAGAAGATAGCGGATCAGGCCTTTCCGGTTGGTTTGGCGGGATAGGAAGAGGTTCAAAGGTAGAGAAGAAGCCGAAATCCCCCCAAAAAGAGAACAAAAGCAAGCCTGAAAAGAAAGAAAGGGGATTATTAGATGTGTTCGGAAATATGTTTTCGGAAGGAGATGATGAATAACACTTTATAGGAGATGGACGACGAATTATTGGATTTTCAGATAGAGAGCCATACCAATGCCATTATCAAG